>NZ_JBSWWT010000009.1:0-173970 GCF_056160225.1 Microbulbifer sp. ABF4_143 | reverse complement strand
AGCGGACACGGCGCACGGGTACCTCCAACCAAGTGCGATACTCAAGTAAGTCTCGCTCACGGATACGGCGGATTGAGCAATCATGCACTGGGAGCCCGGCTGTCCCGCAGCTACTGCATGTTGGGGGCTGTGCCGGTGTCAGGTGGACTAGAAGAGCGTTGGAGTCGAGACGGTCTACACGGGAAGGGTTGAACCCTTCCCAGAACAGGTTTGGGAGGCTAGCATCCATGGCTCTGGCGGTGTTGGTTCGGGGATTGTTGTGTTTTGGCGAACCAAACTTTACCCAGCCAACAACCGCCAGCCTACTTTTTCACGCCAATCTGCGAAGAACCTAAATTTTTCCATGCCCCGGGTATAGGCAGAGATACTCTCCGCCTGCACCGCGGCGCTGAAGAACAGCGCCGCAAACAGCAGTGCGGTGAGTGAGTGCTTGCGTACCGGCATTGAGCGCCCCTCTTATTGTGATTCTCCGGGCCCGGCGGGGCCCGTGTCTGCGGGCATAGACTAACACCCTTTGCCGGCAAAAGTTGCCATTGCATACAGTTTCCCGCCCGGCAAAAAATAACCGACCGCTGCATCCAAACCCGCTTCACAAGTCGTCTCAGAGGCAATAACGATAATCCGGAGACAAAATTCATGTGGAAGCCTCTCGCAATCGCAACGCTGATCGCCACCAGTGCCGCGGCCCAAGCGGGCAACATAAGCCTCAACACCTCGGATGACGAGCACTGCAGCGCCGAGCTGAACTATTCCGTCCGCGTCGGACCCGACTTCTTTGAAACCCGCGAGGAAGGCGCAGATGGCGAATTACTGGTCCACTACCAGGCGCCTTCACAACTTGTCGTCGCCGGCGAGACGGTGGACCTGGACGAGCAACAGCAGAAGCTGCTGCAGGACTACCGCGGCCAGCTGCACGGCGCGGGGCGGGAGATACTGCTGATCTCACTGGAAGCCGTGGATGTGGCGCTGAACGGCATGTCCGTCGCCCTGACCGCGCTCGCGGGCCCGGACCACCCAGACAACATCGAGCTGCAGCAGGCGTCGGAGGAGCTGGTGCGCCGTGTCGAAGAGCGCCTGAACCGGGAGGGGGAGATCTACACCCTCGGCGACCCGGATATCGACGAATTGATCGAACAGACGATCGAGGAGGAGTTCGAGCCCAAGATCGAAAAACTGGCCAGGGACTCCGCCGGCACCATCGCCTGGCACGCATTGAAAGCGGTATTCACCGGCGGCCTCAGTATCGAGCGAAATGCGGAACAGATGGCCGAAGAGATGGAGCAACAGATTGAACAGCGGGCGGAGGGGCTCGAAACCCGCGCTGAGGGACTGTGCCGGCAACTCGAATCCATCGACCGGGTTGAAAGTGCGCTGCACCAGTCCATTCCGGCCCTGGCGGCTTACGATTTCGTTGAGATTAAATAGTTGGACCTACCCCCCAAAGTGGTCGGCCGCCCCAGGGCGGCCTTTTTTATTCCCCCAACCACTACTGACAGAGTCCGGTGCTTGCGGACGTATCGTGACTCAGAGTGCCGCCGGCGAGACTCGACACACAGAAGTCGACCGTCACCGCACCGCCGGCCGATGCAGCGCTGACGACAGTGGCCGTACCACTGCTATCGGTAACGCCCGTCGCGCCGCTTTCGGTAATGGTGCCGGAGAAGTCGCCGGTCACGGTCACTCCACTCACACCGCGGCCGAGATCGTCCAGCACCGAAACCGTGGCGGTGGCGAATTTCTGCCCGCGGCCGGCAGACTGAGTACCGGTGACAACGCTTGCCACGTACATGGTGGTGGCCGCCGCGCCGTCGCTGACAGTGACGTCGAAGCTGGTCTGGTCCTCGGCTCCCTGATCGTCGCTGACGGTCAGAGTCACAGTGTAAGTGCCGGAAGCCGCATAGCTGTGGCTGGCCGTCGCGCCGCTGCCGTTGCTGCCGTCGCCGAAGTCCCAAACATAGCTGGCGATACTGCCATCACTGTCGGCACTGCCGCTGCCGTCGAAACTGCAGTCCAGGCCGCTGCAGCTGTGGCTGGCACTGGCCGTGGGCGGCTGATTGCCGCCGCTGTCGAGGCCGTAGATGCTGAAATTATCGAAATAATAGCTGTCGCCGTTGAACGAGTTCGGGTCGAACAGCACGACCAGACTGTCGACCGCGTTCGAGGGTGTGCCGCCGTCGATGCGGTCGTCGAGTTCGAACTTCAGCCGCTGCCAGCCGGCCTCGGCGCCAACGTAGGCCGCGTACTTGGAGTGCCGGCCGGTGGGGTAATTGCTGGCCGTGGCCTGACTGCTGTCCTCCAGCTGCACCAGGATCTGTGTACCCGGCGCCGCCGTGGTGAACACATCCATATAGAACGCCTTGTTGCCGGACAGAAACGGCTCCGCATCCGGGATCGCATTGGTATCGGCGGCGATCACATCGTACTGGGCAGCCGCGGAACGGGTATACATGGCCACGGTGGTGGAGCCGTTGGTGGCATCCGCCTGCGGGTTGGCCGCGTCCTGCACGAAGCTGCCGTCGAAGGCGGTGTACACCAGCTCCCGGTTTGCCTCGAAATCATCCAGCACCGTCTCCGGCACCAGCGTCGGGGCGACATGGACCGGCAGGCTCAGGTCGCGGCTGCCGCAGTCGTCGGTGACGCTGACACCCAGCTCGCCGCCGCTGTCGCCCCACTGCACGGTTACGGTATCCGTACCCGCACCCGACAACAGGGTCGCGCCGGCTGGCAGCGTCCAACTGAAAACGGGATTGTTGCCGATGGCGCCGGCGACCGAGTAGCTGGCGATTTCGGCCTTCTCCACGATACGCTCGCCGGCAATGCTCGGCTGGCCGTAGTCGTAGACGCGCACATAGTCCACCTGCATCGTCTGCGGCAGCTGCGAATCGTCGACGGCGCCACCCAGTGAACCGCCCACCGCCAGATTCAGTAGGAAGTGGTACTGGTAGTTCTCGAAGGTCCAATAGGACGCATCGGTGAGGTCATTCGGCGTCAGCGTGCCGTAGAGCTGGTCGTCCACATACCAGCGCATCTCGTTCGGCTCCCACTCCACCGCATAGACATGGAAATCCGCCGACCAGGGCTCCGGCTGGCTCAGCAGGCGGTTGCCGGTGTGGGAATTGTTCGGGTAGGGCTCGCCGTAGTGCAGGGTGCCGAAGACATACTCGTCCGCCTGGCCGGTGGACTCCACGATGTCGATCTCGCCACTGATCGGCCAGCCCTCCGCCGGATCAGTCGGCAGCATCCAGAACGCCGACCACATGCCGGCCCCGTCGGGCAGCTTGATCCGCGCCTCGAAGCGGCCATTGGTCCACTCGCCGCCGTTGGGCATATTCGCCGTGCGCAGGCGCGCCGACGTATAGCCCTTGCTCTTGACCCGTTCCTTCCTCGCGGTAATGGTCAGCAGGCCATTGGCCACGGTGGCGTTTTCCGCCTGGTAATACTGCAACTCGTTGTTGCCCCAGCCACAGATTCCGTAGCTGCAGCCGTCACCCAGCATGGGTTCCCACTTTGTGGTATCCAAGGTGGTACCGTCGAAGTTGTCCTCCCAGACCGGCGCCGGGGACTGGCATTGTTGGCCGACCGCCGGCAGAGCCGCGGCCAGCGTCATCGCGCAGAGCACACCTTTATAGCTATTTTTATAATGCATTGTCGTTTTCCCTCATTGGTTGAGTCACGCGCGCAGGCGTGAGCCTCCAATCTACCAATTCGGGCAAGCGGATTTTTTCCCACTATCAGTCGGATACTGACATGGGACTATTGCCCGGGAACAGGATTCGATGAAGGTCGCGCCGGGTAGGAAAATCGGTTAGCGCTTAGACAGAAATAGAAATCGGCGAAATTGTCGTGCGCTCGGCCCAAGTCATCGGCAGCGGAAGGTGGCAGGCCGCTTCCTGGGCCGAAATAACCTGGATAAAGCGCGATGACCGGGAAAGGAATTGGAAGTTATTAGACCAGCTTTTGAGCAACATCTCACCCAAATTAGGACACCCACCCAAATAGCACCCAAATTAGAACACCCACCACCCAAATTAGGACACCCGCCCAAATAGCACCCAAATTAGAACACCCACCAAACAAGATCCCTTTCGCGCCAGTCCCAGGCACTGCTCGATGAAAGGGCTCTGGCTGCCTGCCTGGCCTATGTGGATCTAAATCCGATCCGCGCGAAAATAGCGGACACACCGGAAGCGTCGGACCACACCTCTATCCAGCGGCGCATCTCTGCGGCTAAAGGCGGCAAGCAGCCGGACCAACTCTTCCCTTTCGCCGGCAATCCTAGGAAATCCATGCCGGCGGGGCTGCCTTTCCGGTTGCAAGACTATCTGGAACTGGTGGACTGGAGCGGGCGCTGCCTGCGTGAGGACAAGCGCGGAGCCATCGAAAACACCCTGCCACCGATTCTCGACCGACTGCAGATAGACCCTCGGCACTGGCTCTACCTGAACCGCAACTTCCAAAGCCGCTTCAAGTCTCTGGTAGGCGCCGCTCACTCGGTGCGCAGTGCCTGTGAGCAGCTCGGCAAACGCTGGGTCCATGGAATTCTCGACTGCGAGCGTTACCTCTCACCGCCATCTTCTCCCTGAACTTTTATTTTTTCTGCAGAGTCATCGCCGGCCTGGCGCACAAATCTCTTTACGTCAAATACGACGTTTAGCGCTTCACTCCAATAAATCAAACGGTTTCCGCACCTCGGCAGCTTTCGTATAGCTATGCTGCTGCCTTCGAGTCAATTTCCTCTTACTTTCCCAATTTTTGGGTGTCCAGTTTTTGAGTTTCTCTGACCCCAATTATTTACAATTATCTAGTCATTCAAGTATATCTATGGAAATATTCTCCACAACATGAGAAAACATATCAAATCTTTCCTCTGAAAATTTCGACTCCCTTTTGTATCCATGACCAACCTTGTCAATACCAAGAACTGTAAAGAAAATGTAATTTCCTTCAAGAACAGTTTCATACCTTAACCCAAAAGACTGATCATGGTTAAACTCTGACAGCGTCCACTTTCGGTTATTGATTAGCATCATGCGGGAACTGACGATATTTTCTCCACCTATGCCCCCATCACCATCCCTATCGTTATACACTCCCATAGATAAGCTTGTCGCTGGCAAACTATAGGATCCAGCCCTGTAATCATAGTCCAAATAAATTAACGAACTGCTATCCCCCACCTCCCCCTTACTCAGATTTGTTCTAGTAAAGTTACCCTCCCATCCACCGGAAGGAAAATGTGCCTGAACTTGATACTTATCAAATATCGTGAATATTTTTCCTGGCCACTCCTCAACATTACGGTCAACAAAGCTAATCGTCCTAGAGCATCCCAGCAAAATAAGACATAGCGCAACCTGAAAAAAGCGAACAGCCATGTTGCTAAGGTGTCCAACCATAAGGTGCCTCATAGATTGAGTGCGGGCTGATGCTCGGCCCCATAAACAGTGTCGGGAACGCTACCGCCGACCCAATAATCTTTAACGGGTTCGCGGTTCCCCCTCCGATAATATTGGGAACGGCATCAAAGAAGTGCGCTTCCCAAACTCCAGGTGTGGCTCCTGCTATATTCGCGGCACGCTCCATAGCTGCTTTTGAAACCGCCGCACCATAAAAGTTGATGGTGGTTGAGTTTGACAGTGCACCGGGGATTGACTGTAGCGCGTTTGCAGTAATTATCCCCCCCTGGCTATGCGCAGCTACTGTCCGAAGGGTTTCCGAATTCCTCCTTAGTACTTCAGCTAAACCTTTAGACACTCTAGATTTCCCGATGTTTTTTCCGAGAAATGATTCAATAGTATCAATATGTCCACCACTTGTCGGATTGTGATATAAATGGAATTTACTTGGCCTGCCCAACTGACGCCATCCATTCCTAGCAGCCAGCTCCAAATCGTTGCTTTGCCCATTAACAAAGAGATCCTTTACTACCGTTTCATCAACGCTTACTGCTTTGATATTCAGTCCTTGGTTTTGTGGATTTTCCGTCACCTCATAGAGATCCCCACTATCGAGCTCCCAATCCTGTATTCCCAGAGAAACAACCTGCTGAAGTACGCCAGTTACCGCTCCAGAAAAGGCACCTTTAAATGCTCCTTTCAAGTTGCCCGATAAAATGGCTCCGCTCATAAAACCCGCTGCAGCACCAGATACTGCACCTGCCGCAATTGCACCCCCGGTAGTAAGAACGGATACTGTTTGGCCTCCAAGAGTCACTGCAGTTGTTGCCCACCCTCCTACTTGTGTCGCTGCCGTCCATGCAGCGCCTGCGGTATAGATACTAAGAATAACTGCAGCAACCGGCTTGACAATACTATCCCGATACTTACGCCAACTGCTGTAGCCACTCGGGTCCGTGTAGACCAACGGGTTGTTATGCACATAGGCATAGCGGTTATACCCCTGCACGCTGGTCACCCCATCAATGATCGGGTCGGCGCTCACGAACCGTGCCAAGGTCGGGTCGTAGACGCGGCCGTTCATATGGATAAGCCCGGTCTCGTCCAACATCTCGTGGCCGGTGTAACCTCGGTTGGTTCTCAGGTGGTTGAAGGTACCCACCTTGAGGGTACTGACGATGTTCTCGGGCGTGCCTAGCTGGGTCCAGGTGAACGGATTTCTTCGCTTGCCCCAGGCGTCGAAACTGAACACCTGCTTGAAGCCATTCTCCTCTGCCACCTGACCGCTGGCGGTGGTAATCACATCCAGAGAGCCCTGCAGGTCCTTGAGCAGGTACTGGGTACTGCGGGCGGTGACATTGTCACCTTGGTCGAGATCCATCTTCTCCACCACGACACCGGCGATGCTTCGGCGGTAGTAGGCCTTGACGAAGGCGCCGCCTGAGCTGCGCTGGATCACCTTCTCCACGCTGCCGACCTGCAGGGTGGTTATGGTACCGCTGCCGTTATCGTCCACGCGCTTGTAGCGGTTGCGGTCGGGGCCGTAGTAGAAGCGGGTGCTGTGCCCCCCCTTGCTGATCTCTGTAGGTTTGTCGAACACGGCGTAGCCGAGGCTTCTGCCACTGTCGTCGCCAATCAGGTTGCCGTTCAGGTCGTACCGGTAGCCAATGTCGCCGGTACTGGTATGGGTGACTGCGTGGGGGCGGCGGCTGCCGTAAGTGTAGGTACCGACACCGGTCTTGGTCTTGATATTGCCGTTATCGTAGTAGGTTACCTCCTGCGTGCTTTGCAGGCTGCCGTCCAGGTAGAGGCGGGCATAGCGCAGGCGGTTGAGGCCGTCATATTGGTAGGCCTCCTGCAGGTCCTTCTGGTAGCTGCCGTCGCCGCTCTGGTCTGTTTTCGACATCAGGTTGCCGATGGCATCCCAGTCATAGTGCAGCTTCTGCACCTGACCCACACCGGGAATGACGTCAGTGAGTATGTCCGTTAGCCGGTGGTTTTGGCTGTCATACTCATAGATGGTGGTGAGGCCGTTCCCGAGCTTGACTTCCTTCACTTGGCCGCGGACGTTCATGTCTTCGACCGTATAGTAGGGGCTGCCGGTTTCCAGATTTTTGATCTGACGCTTGTAACCGTAGGCGTTGTAGACGGTCTCGGTACCGTAGAGATAGCCTCCGCCCTGGGCTACCTGCTGGTTGGCCGCATCATAGGCCCTGTGTGCACGCGAATACTGGTCGTAGGTGATTTTTTCGTAGAAGTCGCCTTCGCTCTCGGTGAGAGCACCTATGGCCGTTGTGGTTTCTCCCAGGCGGCCATATCGGTCATGCTTGAACAGCTTGAGGTAGGTAATGTCCTCGACGTTCGGGCTGCAGCCGGCCTGGATGGGAACTTTGGCCTGGGCAACGGCGAGCAGTTTTCCGTCGAAGCGGTTCTCGGGTGAACAGGTAATATCCTGGTCGAAATACCAGCGGCTAAAGCTCTGCAGAGCGCCGCTCTGCGTCTGGCTGTCGAAGCCGGTGTAGTCTGCGCGGGTAACCATCCTGCCGAGCTTGTCGTAGCTCATGACCGTGCCCTGTCCCTTGGCATCCATCTGCCACTTCAGTTCGCCGAAACCAGTATAGCCATAGGTCCAAGTGCCCTTGTCCGGATCAACCAGCTTCGTCTTGCGCCCCAACAGATCGTGCTCGATGCTAGTCATCGAGGTCTGTTGACCGGCACTGTCCAGGACCTTGACGCTCTTCAGCTGGCCGTCCGAGTAATAGCTGTACTGCAGCTTGCCGCCGATATTGTCGGTAACTTCGGCGACCTCGCCGAGCACATTCTTCTTCGTGGTTTTACTCTGGCCACAGGTCGTAACAGTTTCATTGAGACCGCTGTATACAGTGCCGACATCGCACTGCCCGGAAGGCGCGTCCACCAGGGTGGTACGCCCCAGCCTGTCGTAGCTATAGACGATCCAGCGGGGGCTCTGGCTGGGTCCGTAGGGCTCGGACACTTTGTACACCCGCGACTGCTCATCGTATTGAGTATCCACATAGACCGGACTGCCGTGAAAATCCTGCGCCTGCTTGCGAATCTCACGCCCCAAGCGATCGTGGTAGACCACGGTTTCAGTCTGATCTATGCCTTTGGTAGTAACCTTGAAGTGAGAAGGCACGCCGGCCACGGTCACACAGCTTTCGCACAGTGCCTTGAGGGTGGTGTTGTGGCTGCCGGTTTCGTGATGCTCGAAGTAGACTTCGCCGAATTGACTACTGGCGCGGGTGGTTGATACCCCGCCCAGATCCAGGCTGATGAGTGGCTGACCATAGGCATCGGTTTCTATGACCTGAGCGGTGGTCTGATCCAGCGCATTCACCTGGCTGACAGGATAGCGTCCACGGCCATCGTAAATGGTTTTGGATGTGCGGCTGTTACCATCTGCATCGGTAACTGTGGTCTCAGTGCGGTTACCGAAGCGGTCGTGCTCATAATGGGTGTGTTGCTGCAAAGTGGTGCCCTTTTCCACCCATTCATCGGTGAGCAGACCTGTCTCCGGATCGTAAGCAAACTCCGCATGACGGGTGACTGCCGGAGAAGCCAAGCTGCCGAAGCGCTGCGTGACGACTGTGCTTTTCGTTAGGCGCGCCAGGTGCCAGCGACTATTGTCCACCACATTCTTGTAAATATTGGTCGTGGTCTTGCTCTGCAACTTTCTGCCATCAGCGTCGAAGTGTGTCACTATCACCTTGGAGACATTGCCATACTTGACGTCATTCTGGTCTCCAGATGAAGAATCATAAATGGTTTGGGTTTCCACGCGACCCAGATAGGTGCCATCGATATCGTACGATTTGTCGGTGGCCTTACTGATATAAGGCAACTTTGTCTTTCCATCGATCGGCTCCACAAATTCGAGCGTGTTGGTGGAGCAGCTGATCCGGGTAAGCCCCGAGCCATTGCAGGCCGCCGGCGTAGATATATTTGCAGCATTCGGCTCTATAACTTTTGCAGTCTCTACCGGCATACCGATATAGGGATAGTCTTGCCGATAAGTCGTCGTGGTCTTTACCTGGTTTTGCGGATCGTAACTGGTGATCTTTTCAAAGCCCAGGAAACCACGGCCACCTCCTTGAAGCCGCGCTCCTGTATAGTGGTAGTGTGCTTCCACAGTGTTGCTATCGTCATTAGCCGAAGGCGCGTCAGAGATCACTTTTTTCACCACATACATGGGTGAATAGATGTCGAATACCGGGGAGCCGCTGCCATACTCAAGTGCAGACGATCCTGTTCTACGTGTGTAGACATTCGCCGCAGAATCATTCAAGCGTGCGTATTGAATTTCTGTTTTTACGCCGAATCCATTGGTAATTCTGGTCAATATATCAACAGGATTATTTTTATGCCTGTTGTGGAATATGCGCAGATATTTGTCATTGTTACCCAGGTAGTCATCGCAATGATTTTCCCGTTCATCGGCGTTGGCACATATACCCACTAACTCCGGACGTCCATCGCCGCTGACATCCATTGTGTAATAAAAATGATCTGCCGCGCTGGCTCCGAGTACGAAATTCGTTGATATCGGCGAGCTAAATCCAGAGGTCTTATTCAATAACACTTTTAAACGATGATACTCATTGGTAACCTTATCATCAGCGTCAGGAAACAAGATATCCAGCAAGCCATCACCGTTCCAGTCGTACAACTGAAGCTTATCAGACTCTACGGGCAACATTTGGGAGTTAGCGAACCCGGTCCCCGTGAAATAGCTAACACTCCAGGCACCACTGCCACCGCTTTGGGATAGCCTATCAGTTAGTCCATCACCGTTGAGATCGACGAATCTTCGGTCAGAGTTATATTGATCATCAAACTCCTGAAGCGATGTAGAACCTGCTGACAGAAGTGTGTAGCTATTACCTCCGGCAGATAAATAGCTAGCCAGCAAGTTGTGTGTTACTTTCTGCCCGCTCGGACACGCACTGGGAGCATCGTTTACATTTTCAGTACAGGTCCATTCAATCAGGTAGATTGCCTGAAGGTCCGCTATACCATCGCCGTTGAAATCGGCAGTGACTGCGGTATCCCTCAACATTTCTGTAGTTTTTTCGTACAACACCCCAGGCTTCGATGTTGCCGGCGCCGGCAAACTAAGGGTCCTTGCACTACTCTTGAGTCTCAGCCCACCACCAGGCACCCGCTCCATGTCGTGAACTGTCACTCTTTTAATAAAATCCGGCAAGCCATCCGCGTTTAAGTCATACATCTGGCCTTTTTGATTGGCATCATAGGAAATCGAAGTAGGCATTTCCGTCGTGCTGAAACTGCTTCCAGATGAATAATTGACCGTCCAGTATCCCGCATCACCATCAGTGGGGACATGCAAAAAGTCGTCCTTGCCATCATCGTTGTAGTCGATCAAGTGCCACTCTTTACGTACATTGGAGCGCACACGAAGTTGATGAGACTGCAACGCTAAGCTGCCATTTTCCTGCCCTAGCGCTATACGGATATAACGTTTTCCGTTTCCATCTTTGCGTATGAACACCAGGTCGGCTCTACCATCGCCATTGATATCTCCCAGTTTTCCTCCCTCATACGCGGAGTGGAGCAGGCCTGTATCTATGGTATACGAGGAAAACCCCTCCCCCTCCAGATCAGCATAATCGAATCTGGTGGCCGGTCGGCAATTACTACTAACACACTCTTCTATACTGGCTAAGCGAAGGCGCCCGGTGCCACTGGTTTCATACTCCGGCACATAGCGGCGCAATTCGACACCTCCCGCCTTGGAAACAATCGAGATCAGACGGCGGGCCATGGACTTCTTGGCCCCGAAAGCGTAGCCGTATATCTTGTCTGAGCGATTGGTGTCGTAGTTGAACTCAATTACATTTGCAGTGCTGTCGTAGCCGTTGCCGGAGTAATGCACCCTTCTGATCAGGTGCTCACCGTTGTCCGCATCCTTGAGGTACTCGTACTCGATGTAATTGCCAGCACTGTCCACCTGTTTATCCAGGTGCCAAACGTTGATTGCGAATGAGTCCTCATTGAAGCCGTAGTAGGAAACTGAGCCATCCTTTCGGTAGACCTCGAAGCCCTTACCGGATCCTACGCTGGTAGAAACAAGCTTCACTCTTACGAATGAGTCGATGGAGGTTCGATACTGCGAACCCACTGCACCCTGGCTGCCGCTTACCAGTTTTAGACGCTGTCCATCCAGGCAATAACGATCAAAGGCACTTCCGTTTACTCCATCTTCTTCCTTGGTACGACGGCAAGCGCTGATCGCAGACAGACCGCTTATATTCCAGCCTATACCCAAAGGGCCGTTACCGCTCTCGCTACTGTAGTTAATAGACAGAGAGGGCACCGCGCCACCAGAGGCGGGACCGGTAACTATTGGGATGCTGTAGTTGGCGGACCCGGATTCGCTGACCTGGAAGTCTCCACTCACTACACCGACTCGATCCGAGGCCAAAACTTCAGCAGAGGCATTGAGTGGCGCGGTTTCCTGATGCGGAGAGATCTCCACCGCAACCGGCGGCTCAGAGACGGCCACCTGGACAACCTTTGATTCTGCAAAGCCTGAGCAAGTTGAATAGGAAGAAACCTGGTTACAGGCGCGCACCTTAAATGCATGGAAACCGTCGCTGAGGGTGAAGCTCCGCTTCAACTGCTGAAGATCCGTATGCGAAATCTTGTTGGCTTCGTTCCAGGTTACCGGGCCATCGACATCTTCTGCTGTGCCTGCCACTATCTCGTAGCGTTTAAAGCTTCCGCTCGCGGAATCCCAGCCAATGGCTACCGAACCAGTACGTGTGAAAAGCACCGAAGGCACAACCGACTCCGGAGCAACTGGCCGATGTGCCACAATGAGATTCATGGCACTGCTTGAGGTACAGCTTCTCAGATTACAAGCTTTTACTGTGTAGCTGTAGCTGCCGTCACTCCGCGCAGGGGTCGGCTTATAACTGTAAACAGTATTGGGGTTCTGGCTATCACTGATTAGTGTCTTGATCAGTACGCCATTCTCGCGGATCTCGTATTTGTAGACATGCTCCGACTTAAGGTCAGTCCACCTTAGAGTGAAGCTGCCATCGTCGTCGTTTGGAAGCTGCTCAAGAACTGGTGCCGAAGGGATCGGCTGATTCCATACAGCAACCGAGGCGATATTGCTCCAGTTCCCGCTGCAGCCAGCAGCGTTACAATTCCTAGTTCGGAGTTGCCAAGTGCCATTTGCTAGGCCGGTGACACTGAAGCCGCTGCTCGCTGCAGTTTGATAGCTGGTATCTGCCGGCCAGGAGCCGGTACTCAGGCGTTTTTGCCAACGTACTGTGTCAATGGGACCTGAGCCGCTAGAGGTGAGATCGGCTATGCCGTCATACGAGTTACTAGCAGTTATCGAAAGGCTGGGGCTGCCCGGCTTAAGCACTACATTAACGCTTGCGGGCCCCCTTATACCCACCGGATCAGGCTCAAAGCAACCACCATTGCTACCAGCTTGCAGGCACTCCCACCCCTGTAGCGTATAGCTATAGTTTCCGCTGGCCCCCACCGAATTAACGATTTGTCCAGCTGTACCGCCATAGCCCCAGCCGGAATCATATACTTTAGATCCATTGCGCATCAAAACAATGCGGTCGACGCCCCACGCCTTCCAAGCAACTTGCACTTGAGAGCTTCCGAGAGCCACCTGCGCGGACAAGGCAGGTACGGAAACACCGACTGTCTTGCCAGAAGACCAGCCGCTACAGGCGGTCACTCCACTATAGACATTGCAAGCCCGGACCTTGTAGGTATAGTTGCCATCGTCTGATTTGGAAAAATTCTTTCTGGTTCCGACCTGTGTCCAAGTCCCACTGCCAGCACCGCTTTCTTGGAGGGTGTAGTGGGCGGCACCGGAGACGGCACTCCAGCTTACAGCGTACCCTCCAGTAGAACTTGAAGGTGCTGTTAGCCCAGCTGGTGTCGCAGGCGCCCTGGAAACGATTACGTTTCCTGAAGTTTTGTAGCTTCCTATTATTCCATTTTCTACCGATGCCACCCGATACCTATACGTACCGGTACCCCGACCAGTGAGAGTTTTACTAGTGCTAGCGCCACTGTATACACTTGACCAGCCCCCTCCATTCTTCTGCTCTTGAAGTTGATAGCTGGCAGCGCCAGATACACCAGCCCAAGAAATCACCACGCTGCCATTGGTACTGGAAGACGGGACGGCAATGGAACCTGGCGTACGTATTACTGTAATAGTTTTGGCTGACGTATAGCTGCCACATCCACTATAGCAAGCTCTAACTCGGTAGTCATAAACACCCGTTGCCTTGCCAGATACTGATTTTGATCTCGCTGTCGAACTATGAATCTTCGACCAACTACCGCCATCTTTACGCTCTTGAAGTTCATAGCGACTAGGAGAGCCTGAAGCAGCCCCCCAGCTAATGCTGTAACTACCCGATGTGTTGCTTCCTGCAAGCGAGATTGATCCAGGCTTTGGAATATTTACGGAAACCGTAAAGCCACCATTGTTTTTCCATGGCGTACTCGGCTCTGGCTCGACACATCCACGGGGCCCCATTTGCAAACAGCCGCCTGTTTTTCTAGACCAATGCTGAACACTGTAGCTGCCTGAACCACTAACAGTGACTGTCCTAGAGCCCGCCGACGTCCCTACGCTGTAGGTGGCAATAAGGGACCCGCTTCGGATCACTCTAAGCTGGGCCTCATCATGATAAGAAGGAGCGCTTGTATAGGAAGCTGTGAACTTTCCTGTCGTATTACTGCTTGGCCCAGAGGCAGAACCCTGGGCAAAAACAGAGACAATGAGCAAAAAGCTCCCAAATACCAAAGCCCGAATCTGAAATTGCCGCTCCCTGGCCACTCTAGTCCCCACCTATCAATGGAAGTTTACGATTTGCTTTTTATGTTAGAAAAATACCGGGGCTGGAGATTAATCGGTGTTTGGCCGAACGAGAAGCTTTATGCCATTACAGGAGATTACACGCCTGACATAACTGCATAGCCTGTCAATAGCCTCGCTCAACCTGAGTAGAAATTAGACACGAAGGGAGCATTTTTAAGTATGACTCATTGTCTAACCACGCCCTTTGCGGAAGAGAAACGAATGACTATATGGTCTATCGCTCCACTGTAGCTCTGGCCACATCCAACATCCGATTCGCAAACCCCCACTCGTTATCAAACCAGATCAGTATTTTCACCAGCCTGCCGCCGGCCACGCGGGTCTGGCTGGCATCGACGATGCCGGAGCGGGCGTCGTGGTTGAAGTCGCAGGAGGCGAGGGGTTCTTCGGTGTAGCCAAGCACGCCGGAAAATCCGGTTTCGGCGGCGGATTTGAGCAGCGCGTTGATTTCGGCCTGGGTAACCGACTTGTTGAGCTGCACTGACAGATCGATTGCGGATACATTGACCGTGGGTACGCGCATGGCCTGGGCTTCGAACCTGCCGGCGAGCTCGGGCAGTATGCGCTCTATGCCGCGCGCGAGGCCGGTGTCTACCGGAATGATGGAGGTTACCGCGGAGCGGGTTTTTCTCAGGTCGGTGTGGTGGTAGGCGTCGTTTACCGGCTGGTCGTTCATCGCCGAGTGAATCGTCGTGATCACGCCGGCCTCGATACCGAAGGCCCTGTCCAGGGCCGCGATCACCGGCACGCTGCAGTTGGTGGTGCAGGAGGCGGCGGAAATTATTTTTTCCTCGCCGGTGAGGATATGGTCGTTGACGCCGTAGACGATGGTGGCGTCCACGTCGCTTTTTGCCGGCTGGGAGAAGAGCACTTTCTTTGCGCCGGCCTTCAGGTGCAGCTCGGCGCGCTCGCGCTCTGAAAAGCTGCCGGTGCACTCCAGTACTATATCGACGCTCTCCTTGGACCAGTTCAGGTCTTCCAGGCGCTGATGGTGGGTCACGGCAATGCGGTCGCCGTTGACGATCAGCGTGTCCCGCTCTACCGCCACTTCACCGGCGAAGCGGCCGTGCACCGAATCGTATTTGGTCAGGTGGGCGATGGTGGCGCAGTCGGCCAGCTCGTTGATCGCGACTATCTGCAGCTTGTCCCGCGCAGCGGATTCGTACAGGGCGCGCAGTACCGAGCGGCCTATGCGGCCGTAGCCGTTGATGGCGAGTCTTGTTGGCGTGGCAGTGGTCATTGCATGCCTGCTAAAGATGATGGGCACGGGCGCTGCGCGCCCTTTGCCCATCCTGCGAGTTCGCCTGCAAGCAGGCTCCTACGGGAAAGATCGGGGCTTACTTCAGCAGCGCCTTTACGGTCTCGGCCACATTGTCGGCGGTAAAGCCAAAGTACTTCATCAGCTCGCCGCCGGGGGCGGATTCGCCGAAGCTGCTCATGCCGACGATGGCGCCGTCGAAGCCGACGAACTTGTACCAGTAATCCCTGTGGCCTGCTTCCACCGCAACGCGGGTGCGCACATTCGACGGCAGCACCGACTCGCGGTAGGCCTCGTCCTGCTCCATAAAGACCTCGGCGCAGGGCATGGAGACCACGCGGACCTTTCTGTCTGCCAGCTGCGCCTTGGCCGCCATCGCCAGCTCCACTTCCGAGCCGGTGGCGATGATGATGGCCTCCGGGGTGCCTTCGCAGTCGGCCAGCACATAGCCGCCTTTCTCGATCGCCTTCAGTTGCGCGTCGTCGCGGGGCTGCGGTGCCAGGCCCTGGCGGCTGAACACCAGCGCGCTGGGGCCGTCTGTGCGGGCCACAGCCATCTTCCAGCTGACCGCAGACTCGGTCGCGTCACAGGGGCGCCAGGTGTGCAGGTTCGGCGTGGCGCGCAGCGCGGTCAGCTGCTCCACCGGCTGGTGGGTGGGGCCGTCTTCGCCGAGGCCAATGGAGTCGTGGGTGTAGACGAAGATCACGCGCTGCTTCATCAACGCGGCCATGCGCACGGCGTTGCGGGCGTATTCCATAAACATCAGGAAGGTCGCACCGTAGGGCACGAAGCCGCCGTGCAGGGCGATGCCGTTCATGATCGCGCTCATACCGAACTCGCGCACGCCGTAGTAGACGTAGTTGCCGGAGGCGTCATCGGCGGTCACGCCCCTGGAATCGGACCAGATGGTGAGGTTGGAGCCGGCCAGGTCGGCGGAGCCACCGAGGAACTCCGGCAGCAGCGGGCCGTAGGCGTTGAGCGCATTCTGGCTGGCCTTGCGGGAGGCGATCTTCTCGGCCTTTTGCTGGCACTCCCGGATGTACTCGTCGGCCTTGGCGAGGAAGTCCGCCGGCAGCTCGCCGTTCATGCGGCGCTCGAATTCCGCCGCCAGCTCCGGGAACGCCTCGCGGTAGTCGGCGAAGATATCCTTCCACTCCTCTTCCTGGGCCTCGCCCTTGGCGCGCGCGTTCCAGCCCTCATAGATGGCTTCGGGAATCTCGAAGGGCGCGTGGGGCCAGTTGATGGTCTCGCGCACCAGAGCGATTTCGTCCTCACCCAGGGGCGCGCCGTGGCACTCCTCGCGGCCCTGCTTGTTCGGGGAGCCGAAGCCGATCACCGTCTTGCAGCAGATGATGGTGGGCTTGTCGGTCTCGGCGCGGGCGGCCTCGATGGCCGCCTTGATGGCCGCCGGATCGTGGCCGTCCACACCGGGAATCACGTGCCAGCCGTAGGACTCGAAGCGCTTGGGCGTGTCGTCGGTGAACCAGCCCTGCACCTCGCCGTCGATGGAGATGCCGTTGTCGTCGTAGAAGGCGATCAGCTTGCCCAGGCCCAGGGTGCCGGCCAGGGAACAGGCCTCGTGGGAGATGCCCTCCATCAAGCAGCCGTCACCCATGAATACGTAGGTGTGGTGGTCGATCAGCTCGTAGCCGGGGCGGTTGAACTGGGCCGCCAGCACCTTCTCCGCCAGCGCCATGCCCACGGCATTGGTGATGCCCTGGCCCAGGGGGCCGGTGGTGGTCTCGACGCCCGGCGCATAGCCGTATTCCGGGTGCCCCGGGGTCTTGGAGTGCAGCTGGCGGAAGTTCTTCAGCTCGTCCATCGGCAGTTCGTAGCCGGACAGGTGCAGCAGCGAATAGAGCAGCATGGAGCCGTGGCCGTTGGACAGCACGAAGCGGTCGCGGTCGGCCCAGTTGGGGTTGGCCGGGTTGTGTTTCAGGTAGTCGTTCCACAGGACTTCGGCGATATCCGCCATGCCCATGGGGGCGCCCGGGTGGCCGCTGTTGGCTTTCTGGACGGCATCCATGGACAGGGCGCGAACGGCGTTGGCCAGCTCGGTGCGGGACGGGTTGCGGGAAGGCATAGGGCTCAACTCTCTGAAATCGATTTGGGGCCGGGCTGCTCCTGAAGATAGGCCACGGCGGCGAAAATGCGGCGCGCACAGGCGCAGCCACCAAAAAGGAGGCGTATTTTCCCGTAATCGGCCGCCGGGCGCAAAGGCAGAACGGACCATTGCCACTGACAGGCAACATCCGCCCGCGGTCAGCCGCGCCGGCGCCTGCATCAAAATCTTTTTATGCAGCTATATCAAAAAATTTTGATATAGAGGCAATCCACTGCTAGACTGCCGCCCATGCTTGAATCGCCGCAATCTCCACAGACCGCCGCCGACAGCCACGGCGACGATATAGCGCTGCTGGCCGCGCGCCTGAAGGCCGCCGGCGATCCGCTGCGCCTGGAGATATTGCGCCTGCTGAGCCAGGACTCCTACAGCGTGCTGGAGCTGTGCCGTATCTTCGAGCTGCGCCAGCCGGCGCTCTCCCACCACCTGAAGGTGCTGGCGCAGGCGGGCCTGGTCAGCAAGCGGCGCGAGGGCAATAACCTCTTCTACCGCCGCAGCAGTGACGACAACGGCCTGCAGCCGCTGTTCGCCGGCCTGGACCGGCTGCCGCTGCGCCCGCAGTTGGCGGAGGCCGTGGAACAGGTGGCGCGCGAGCGCGCCGAGGCGTCGCGGCGCTTCTTCGCCGATTACGGCAACCGCTTCCGCGAGCAGCAGGAGCTGATCGCCGGCTACGAGGTCTACGGCCCCCAGGTGGCGCAGCTGCTGAAGCCCGGCGCCGCGGCGCTGGAGGTCGGCCCCGGAGAGGGGGAGTTTCTGGCGGAGCTGGCGAGCCGCTTCGAGCGGGTCACGGCCCTGGACCTGTCTCGCACCATGCTCGAGCGCGCGCAGCAGTTTGCCCGCGCGCGGCGGCTGGAAAATATCGAGTTTATCTGCGGCGACACCCGCGAGGCGCGGCAGCGGCCCGAGAGCGCCGACAGCATCGTGGTGAATATGGTGCTGCACCACACCCCGGAGCCGGCACAGATCTTCGAGGATCTGCAGGCGGCGCTGAAACCCGGCGGCCAGCTGCTGGTGGCGGAGCTGCAGCAGCACCGCCAGGACTGGGCCCGCGAGGCCTGCGGCGACCTGTGGCTCGGCTTTGCGCCGGAACAGCTGAGCGACTGGGCCGGGGATGCCGGCCTGCAGAATGGGCGCAGCGTCTACAGCGCGCTGCGCAACGGATTCCAGATTCAGATCAGGGAGTTCATCAAACCCTGATCGAACGCTGTAGAAGCCTGCTTGCAGGCTTCTACAGACAACTTCGAACGAGATTTTTTTATTTTTGCCGCAGGCAAAAACAAGGAGACATTCACATGAGTGAATACAGACTGTTTACCTCGGAGTCCGTTTCCGAAGGACACCCGGACAAGATCGCCGACCAGATTTCCGACGCGGTGCTGGATGCGCTACTGGCGCGCGACAAGCAGGCGCGCGTGGCCTGCGAAACCCTGGTGAAGACCGGTATCGCCGTGATTGCCGGCGAGATCTCCACCACCGCCTGGGTGGACCTGGAGGAGCTGGTGCGCAAGGTGATCACCGATATCGGCTACACGTCTTCCGATGTCGGTTACGACGGCGAGACCTGCGGCGTGATCAACGTGATCGGCAAGCAGTCTGTGGATATCGCCCAGGGCGTCGACCGCGCCAAACCGGAAGACCAGGGCGCCGGCGACCAGGGCCTGATGTTCGGCTACGCCACCGACGAGACGCCGACCTTTATGCCCGCCCCCATCTATTACGCCCACCGCCTGGTGGAGCGCCAGGCGGAAGTGCGCAAGTCCGGCCTGCTGCCGTGGCTGCGCCCGGACGCCAAGAGCCAGGTCACCTTCCGCTACGACGAACACGGAAAGCCCTGCGCGATAGACGCGGTGGTGCTGTCCACCCAGCACAACCCGGACGTCAGCCAGGAGGACCTGCGCGAGGCGGTGCTGGAGCTGATCGTGCACCATGTGCTGCCGGCCGAGTGGCTGCACGCGGACACCAAATACCATATCAACCCCACCGGCAAATTCGTGATCGGCGGCCCGGTCGGCGACTGCGGCCTGACCGGGCGCAAGATCATCGTCGACACCTACGGCGGCTCCGCCCGCCACGGCGGCGGCGCCTTCTCCGGCAAGGACCCGTCCAAGGTGGACAGATCCGCGGCCTACGCCGGCCGCTATGTGGCCAAGAATATCGTCGCCGCCGGCCTCGCCAAGCGCTGCGAGATACAGGTTTCCTATGCCATCGGCGTGGCAGAGCCCACGTCTGTGTCCATCAACACCTTCGGCACCGGCGCCGTGAGTGAGGACAAGCTGATCGAGCTGGTGCGCGAGAACTTCGACCTGCGCCCCTACGCCATCTCCAAAGCGCTGGACCTGCTGCACCCGATGTACCAGCTGACCGCCGCCTACGGCCACTTCGGCCGCGAGCCCTTCCAGCACACCTACGAGTGGGTTGACAGCAACGGCGAGGCGCGCAGCGAGACCTTCACCGCCTTCCCCTGGGAGAAGACCGACAAGGCCGAGGCGCTGCGCCAGCAGGCGGGCCTGTAAATTCCGGAACTCGGGACCCACACGATTGTGCTGTAGGAGCCTGCCCCGCAGGCGAATGGCCACGGAGCTCCGCTCCCTTCGCCTGCAGGGCAGGCTCCTACAGGAAAAGAAACGAATTAATTTAGGTTGAACAATGAACCAGATGAGCACCGAATTCAAAGACTTCAAAGTAGCCGACATCAACCTGGCCGACTGGGGCCGCCGCGAGATAGAAATCGCCGAGGGCGAAATGCCGGCGCTGATGGCCCTGCGGGAAAAATATCGGGCCGAACAGCCGCTGGCCGGCGCGCGCATTATGGGCTGTATCCACATGACCATTCAGACTGCGGTGCTGATCGAAACTCTGGTCGCACTCGGCGCCCAGGTGCGCTGGTCCTCCTGTAACATCTTCTCCACCCAGGACCACGCCGCCGCGGCCATCGCCGCCAGCGGCATCCCGGTATTCGCCTGGAAGGGCGAAACCGAAGAGGAGTACGAGTGGTGTCTGGAGCGCACCGTGGGTGCCGACGTGGCCGGCTGGCAGCCGAACATGATTCTCGACGACGGCGGCGACCTGACCGAACTGCTGCACCGCAAATACCCGGAGATCCTCGACCAGTGCCACGGTATCAGCGAGGAGACCACCACCGGCGTGCACCGCCTGCAGGAAATGCTGCTGCGCGGCACCCTGAAAGTGCCGGCGATCAACGTCAACGATTCAGTCACCAAGAGCAAGAACGACAACAAATACGGCTGCCGCCACAGCCTCAACGACGCCATCAAGCGCGCCACCGACCACCTGCTGGCCGGCAAGAAGGCGCTGGTGATCGGCTACGGCGACGTGGGCAAGGGCTCCGCCGCCTCGCTGCGCCAGGAGGGCATGATCGTCCGGGTATCCGAAGTGGATCCCATCTGCGCGATGCAGGCGTGCATGGACGGCTTCGAGCTGGTGTCCCCGTATAAAGACGGCATCAACACCGGCGAAGCCTCCTGCATCAACAGGGAGCTGCTGGCCAACACCGACCTGATCGTCACCACCACCGGCAACACCAATGTCTGCGACGCGCATATGCTGAGCGCGCTGAAGAGCGGCGCCGTGGTGTGTAATATCGGCCACTTCGATAACGAGATAGACACCGCCTATATGCGCAAGCACTGGCAGTGGCAGGAAGTGAAGCCGCAGGTGCACAAGATTGTGCGCAATGCCGAGACCAACGATCACCTGCTGCTGTTGTCCGAGGGCCGCCTGGTGAACCTGGGCAACGCCACCGGCCACCCGAGCCGCATTATGGACGGTTCCTTCGCCAACCAGGTGCTGGCGCAGATCCACCTGTTCAAGGAAAAGTTCGCCGACCTGCCGGCGGATCAGAAGACTTCCGCGCTCTATGTAAAAGTGCTGCCGAAACAGCTGGACGAGGAAGTGGCGCGCTATATGGTCGAGGGCTTCGGCGGCGTGATCACGCGCATGACCGAGGAACAGGCCAGGTATATCGGCGTATCCGTAGACGGCCCCTACAAGCCGGAAAGTTACAAGTATTAATCTGCCCCGCCCTGGATTCCGCTGCCGGACTCGCTCCGGTGCCGGAATCCGGAAAACCGGGGACTGGAAGCAAGCACTATGACCAACCCGATTCGCATCAGCTTCGAATTCTTCCCGCCCAAGACCCCCGAGGGCCGGGAAAGGCTCTACAAGACCCGCGAGGCACTGCAGGTATTCAATCCGGCGTTCTTCTCCGTCACCTACGGCGCCGGCGGCACCACCCGCGAGACCACCGCGAATATCGTCACCGGCCTGCGCCGCGACGGTATCTCCATAGCACCGCACCTGTCCTTCGGCGGCGACAACGAGGAGACGATCCTCGGCCTGCTGAACCAGTACAGGGATGCGGGCGTCGACCGCATCGTCGCGCTGCGCGGCGATATGCCGTCCGGTATGGGCGCGGTGGCACAGCTGGTGTATGCGAACGAACTGGTCGCCTTTATCCGCCGCCACACCGGCGATCACTTCCACCTGGAAGTGGCCGCCTACCCGGAAATCCACCCGGAGGCGGAGAGCTACGACGACGATATCCGCTACCTCAAGGGCAAGTTCGAGGCCGGCGCCAACAGCGCGCTGACCCAGTACTTCTACAATCCGGATGCCTATTTCTACTTTATCGACCAGTGCGAAAAGGCCGGCATAGACGCCCCCATCTACCCGGGCATAATGCCGATCACCAACTACGCCAACCTGGCGCGCTTCTCCCGCAACTGCGGCGCCGAGATTCCGCGCTGGCTGCGACACCGTATGGAGAGCTACAGCGATCCGGAGGATATCCGCAAGCTGGGACTGGAAGTGGTTACGGATCTCTGTGAGACGCTGTTGGAAGGGGGGGCGCCGGGGTTGCATTTCTATACGATGAATCAGGTGGAGCCCAATACGACGATTCTCAAGAATCTCGGTCTCGATCAACAGGCCCAATAGCAAAGAAGCCCGGCAGTGCCGGGCTTCTTTTTCTACTCATGGAAGTTGAATTTACAGCGTATAGTTGACTCCCAGGTAGAAGTTGCGACCCAAGGTATTGTAGATGCCGGAATCGCCACCGGTACCGGAGAGCCCCACGGGTGGCTCTACGTCATCGATGTTGTTGACGCCGCCATAGATCTCGAACTCCTCGAATTTATAGCGCCCCTGCAGATCGTGGTAGCGAATGCTGGGCGTCTTGTAGGGGTCCTGCAGGTCCTTACGCTCGTCTGTTTCAATCAACAGCATATCGTCGATATAACGACTGCGCCAATTGATCTGCAGATCGCCTCGGTAGTAGGTGACGTTAGTGGTATAGCTGCGAATCGGATCGCCCAGCTCGCCGCGCTCCTCGTCAGGGTCATTCGGGTTGTCCTGGAACGGATAATCGTTGCGCTCCAACAACTCAGTACCGAGCAGGCTGAACTTCAGCGATCCCCAATCCGATTCAGTGGAAACGATATCGGCCAAATCAAAGCTGTAATCCAACTGGTAGTCGATACCGCGTGCCGTGAGACTCGCAATATTGAGCAACGGTGAAGTCAGTGATATCACCTCACCTGTGGAGTCCCGCGGCACCAGTGGGCAATAGATATTATTGATACTGGCGCTGTCGACGCAGCGCTCCAGAATCTCCTGAGCGGGGATACCGGAAATCGCGTCAGTAATCTCCATGTCCCAGTAATCAATAGATATCGCAAGACCCGGCGCAAAACGCGGTGTAATCGCCAGACCATAAGTGATGGTCTCGGCAGTCTCCTCCCTCAATTCTGGATTCCCGCCGCTGAGTCCGCTGATACGGGAGGAATCCTTCACCGAGTTGAAGTCCACAGGCACACCCAGTTCCGCACAGCGCGCTGCCCTCTGGGCGGGATCGGGCGCATCGTCGATCTTGTCAAAGCTACAGGGGTCGGTCCAAGTAAAGAAGTTTTCACCTAGCGGGGCGAACAGCTCATCGACATTAGGCGCGCGCACCGCCTCGGAACTGGTGGCACGGATGCGCACATCCTCGATTACGGCCCAATCGATGGAGGCCCCCCAGGTGGATGTCGCGCCGATGGTGCTGTAGTCAGAGAAGCGCGCAGAAGCGCCCAGGGTAAGGTTCTCTACCGCCGGCAAGCCCTCGACCAGAGGCGCGGAAAACTCGAAGAAAGCCTCGCTCACGTCGTAGTCACCCGAAGTTGGGGCCAGAGCGTTCATAAAGGTTTCGCCATCCTTAATGACCTGGTCGTAATCGACCTCGGACGTCTCCTCCCGGTATTCGATACCGAAAGCGGTGGCCAGTGCGCCTGCGGGCAGTTCGAAAAGCTCACCGGTAACACTCGCAGAGAAGACGGTCTGGGTCATCTTTTCCGTGGAGCCGGTATCCTGCAACATAAAGTAATCGATGGCTTCCTGGCTGTTGAGACCGAAACCGAAAAGATTGATCGGCTGACAGCCATTGGCACGGGCGCTTTCACTGCGACAGACGATTTCACCAGTAGCTGGATCCACGACTGCATCTACGGCCTCGAAAAAGCGTGCGTTGTGGCGGTTGTTCTTGTAGTCCACTTCGGCATCGTACTGGCCGTAAATCGCGGACACCTCATAGCTCCAGCTACCGGTAAGATCGCCCTCCACACCCAGCACATAGCGCTGTACCTCGCGTTCGGCGTCATTCCCACGCAGCCCAAGATCCGAGTGGAAACGGTGATACCAGAAGCTGTCCAGGCCGGCAGCATCCAGCTGCTGTTTCAGCTCCTCGGGTACGAAGGCATTGTCGGCAGAAATAGCCAGGCGGCCATTGTAGTCAAAGGAAGGCTGGCTAAAACTCTCGGCATTGTTGACGCTGTACTTGGCCTCGGCAAACAGGCGGGTACCGTCATTCAAGTCGTAATGGGCCTTGGCGAAATAGTTCTGGGATTCCAGCTCCGGATACAGCTGCGTGGAGCGAATAAAGTTCAGGCCATCACCGCCAATAGAGGTTGTTTCGCCGGCAGGGTGCTCGCCCGGGTTAAAGGGGACGAACTCGCCGTCGTTGGTGAAGGTATAGGGGCCACTGGGAAGGCTAGCAAACACCGGAGCAATCCAACTATCTGGATAACCAAAGACAGTAGAAATGGGATGAGCCCCCCAGATAACACCATTTTCGCTCAACAGGTTATTGGTGGTATTGAATACAAGAATCTCGTCGGGGATGCCGTCATCGCCGGTATCCTCCGGGTTGATCTGATAGCCGGGGCGGGCGGCAATCCACGGCCTGTCCTTACCGAACACCTCTGCAGTCTGGGAGTGCTGGACACTCATCGCGATGTTACCGCGTCCGTCGGCAAAGTTGCTGCCCCAGGTCACGCTGAACTCGCTGGCTTCGCCGCCACTCAGTTCCGGCTGCATATGGTGCAAGTTGACCTTAAGGCCCTCGAAGTCGTCGCGGGTAATAAAATTGACCACGCCGGTGACCGCGTCGGCCCCATAGATGGCAGATTGGCCGCCAGTCACCGTATCCACACGCAGCAGCAGATCTTCGGGGATGGTATTTACATCCACGGCAGATGTACCGACGGAGGAGCCTATGTGACGGCGACCGTCCTGCAGCACCAGAGTTCGAGCCGTGCCCATGCCACGCAGGTCCAGCAAGTTCAAACCCACGGTACCGATAAATCGGCCGGAGTTGTTATTGGAATAAGTAGAGCGCAGCGCCGGCAGCTCGTTCAGATAATCGCCAAGGCTAATATTACCGCTCAACTCTATATCTTCGGCACTCACCGAAGTGATCGGACTGGCAGTTTCCAGGTTTGCCCGCTTGATGCGTGAACCGGTAACGACAACCTCTTCCAGCGACTGGTTGTCATTAGCTGTCGGCCCCGCACTTTCGGGGCCTCCCTGCGCAAAAGTAACCGAAGCGCCCGCGGTCGCAAAGATAATAGCCGCGCTCAGGAAGTTCCTTTTGAACTTAAGCTCCATATAACCCTCCAAGGATTATTATTTTTACCTAATTCTTAATTACGCCTTACAGGCCTGTCTCCATACCACCCGCATTCCTGCAAAACATTCCGATAATAACGGGAACCAGGTTGCCTCTCGAGCGTTTACGGACAAATCACAAAAAATGAAAAGTCTATCTTTTTGCCGATGAATACCGCGCCAAATTGATTACAAATGTTACGGAATCTCGCATTATTCATCCTCGATTTCGCGCGAAGACACAATTTAAAATGCTGCCAGCCTGCACTTTCTCGGAGTTTCATGGTGTAAAGGACCACGCAATTCGAAAATATTCGACCAAACTACTCCCCTCTCCAAGCAAGTCCATCCAAGCCGGAGATACGTACGCCACCTTTCGCCGATACGGCGCCAGCGAACCATATTAAGAAGCCACTGCAGACCTCAAACGCCCCCGGGGTCCTTCACACCCTGTTTCCGGCGTTCGCCACAATGGCCAAAATTCGATCTGCTATATAAAAGATCCAATAACGACAGGAAGCCACGTATGGCCGACCACCCCCTAGTACCCGCCGAGCGCTCAATCCGCGAGCTGACCGTCAAGGCGCTGATTCTCGGCGCGCTGTTGTCCGCGGTGCTCGCCGCCGCCAATGCCTATATCGGCCTGCTGGTCGGCCTGACGGTTTCCGCCTCCATTCCCGCCGCGGCCGCTTCCATGGGCATTCTGCGGCTGTTCCGCCGCTCGACGATCCTGGAGAACAATATGGTGCAGACCGCCGCGTCGGCGGGGGAGTCGCTGGCGGCGGGGATTATCTTTACGCTGCCGGCGCTGGTGATGATGCACGCCTGGAGCGGCTATCACTGGAGCACCATGGCGATGATCGGGCTGCTCGGCGGGATTCTCGGCGTCGCCTTTACGATACCGCTGCGCCGCGCGCTGATCGTGGAGGCCGAGCTCGCCTTTCCCGAGGGCCAGGCCACGGCGCAGGTGCTGAAGACCGGCGGTATAGAGACGGACAAGGATCACCCTGAGTACAAGCCCAGCGCCGAGGCCAGGCGCGGTTTCAAGACGCTGCTGGCGGCGGCGAGCCTGGGGGGCGCCGTCAAACTGCTGGAGTCCGGCATCGGCCTGCTCGCCGGCGGTGTCGCCACGACCAAGAGCCTTCTCTCCGGCAAGTGGCTGTTCACCGGCGATATCACCCTGAGCCCGGCACTGCTGGGTGTGGGCTATATCGTCGGCCTGAATGTGGCCTGCCTGGTTTTTCTCGGCGGCGTTATCGGCACCCTGATCGGCGTGCCGCTGAACTGGCTGTTGAACGGCGACGAACTGATAGCCCAGACCGGCGTCAGCGGCAGTATGGCGGACTGGAGCGCCGGGGACTGGCAGAGCCTCGCCGGCGCCTCCTGGCAGCAGTGCCGGCGCATCGGCGTCGGCGCGATGATGGTGGGCGGCGTCTGGTCGCTGTTTATTCTCGCGCGGCCGCTGATGGACGGGGTCAGGGCCTCGATTCACGCGCACCGCATCTCCAAGACACCCGGTGGCGCTGCACTGCGCACCGAGCACGATATGCCGATTCCCTACGTGAGCCTGCTGGTGCTGCTGTCGGCGATACCGCTGTATTTTATTTTTTTGCACGCGCTGGACGGATTTCCGGGCGGCGCCTGGATAGCGGCGGTCATGTCCGCGCTGATGCTGGTATTGGGTTTCGTTTTCGCCTCGGTGGCCGGCTATATGGCGGGCCTTGTGGGCTCCAGCAACAACCCGATCAGCGGCGTCACCATCGCCACGGTCATCGTATCGGCGCTGATCCTGCTGCAGCTGATGGGCAACCAGGGGGTGGCCGGCAAGCTGGGGCCCATCGCGGTGATGTACCTGGCGGGCATGATCTGCTCCGCGGCGGCCATCGCCGGCGACAATATGCAGGATCTGAAGTGCGGCCATATCGTCGGCGCGACGCCCTGGCGCCAGCAGCTGTTCCAGATCGTCGGTGTGGTCGCCGCCGCCGGCACGATACCGCTGGTGCTGGATGTGTTGGACCGGGGCTACGGCATAGGGCGGGTGAGCCCGGTCAACCCGGAGGCGACGCCGCTGTCCGCGCCCCAGGCGAGCCTGATGCGCGACCTGTCCACCGGCATCTTCGGCGCCGGTATCGAGTGGACCTATATCTTTATCGGTTTCGGGCTGGCGGCACTGCTGATCGCGCTGGATGAGGTGCAGAAGAAGCGCGGTTCCAGCTTCCGCTTTCCGGTGCTCGCGGTGGCGGTGGGGGTCTATCTGCCGCTGGGTCTGTCGGTGCCGATTTTCTTCGGCGGCCTTCTGGCGCACTGGCAGCGCAAGCGGCGCCGGTCAGCGGAGCACGACGGCCGCGGCCTGCTGCTGGCTTCCGGACTGATCACCGGCGAGGCGCTGATGGGGGTCATAGTCGCGATACTGGCGGTGAGCCTGCCGGGGCAGGTGCCTTTTATCAGGGATTTTGCGCTGGCGCCCTGGCTGGGACTGGCGGGGCTGTTACTGTGTTTCTGGTATCTGGCCAGGGGCGCCAGGCCCAACGCCTAGGGCGGTTCGCGCCGCTGCGATTGCGGCGGGCGAACACGTGGTCGCCGCTACAGTTCGGCCAAGCGGCGCTGTAGAAATCTGATTTCGGGTTCCTGGCGCGCCAGGGCCAGTGCCTGTGTATAGGACGCCCTGGCACCGTCAAAATTGCCCAGGCGCCGGCACAGGTCGGCGCGCGCGGCGTGGGCCAGGTGGTAGTCGTCGAGTTCGCCGCCGGCGAGAATATCCTCCACCAGCCGCAGACCGGCCTCGGGGCCATCGCGCATCGCGACGGCTACGGCGCGGTTCAGGGCCACCACCGGGCCCGGGGCGAGCCGCTGCAGCACATCGTAGAGGCCGACGATCTCCCGCCAGTCGGTTTCGGCAGCGCTGGGGGCCTCGGCGTGCACGGCCGCGATCGCCGCCTGCAGGGCGTAGGGGCCGAAGCGCCGCGAGCGCAGTGCGCCCTCGACCAGTTGCACGCCTTCGGCAATCAGCGCCCTGTCCCACAGTTTGCGCTCCTGCTCCTCCAGCAGCACCAGTTCGCCGGCGGCGTCGGTGCGCGCGTCGCGGCGGGACTCGTTCAGCAGCATCAGCGCCAGCAGGCCCTGCACTTCCGCATCGGGGAGCAGGTCACACAGCAGGCGGCCGAGGCGAATGGCCTCGCCGCTGAGGCTCTCGCGGGTGAGCGCCTCGCCGGAAGAGGCGGAATAGCCCTCGTTGAACACCAGGTAGATGACCCGCAGCACGCCGTCGAGCCGCTCCGGCAGATCGCGTCGCCCGGGCACCCGGTAGGGAATGCCGGCGCTGCGGATCTTGTTCTTGGCCCGCACTATGCGCTGGGCGACGGTGGCGGGGGCGCTGAGGAAGGCGCTGGCGATTTCCTCGGTGGTGAGACCGCAGACTTCGCGCAGCGTGAGCGCCACGCGCGCGTCCATTGCCAGGGCCGGGTGACAGCAGGTGAAGATCAGGCGCAAGTGATCGTCCCCGACCCGGTCCTCGGCCCAATCGGCGGGATCGCCGCTGGCGGATTCCAGCTGTTGCGCCATATCCTCGGTGAGCGGGTCCTGGCGGGCCTGGCGGCGCAGCCGGTCTATGGCCTTGAAGCGGCCGGCGGAAACCAGCCAGGCGCGCGGGTTGTCCGGGATGCCCTCCTCCGGCCACTGTTTCAGCGCCGCGGCGAAGGCCTCGTGCAGTGCCTCCTCGGCCAGTTCGAAATCCCCCAGCAGGCGGATCAGTGTAGCCAGCACGCGGCGCGATTCCGCAGCGTAGATCGCCTCCAGTTTTTGCCGCACCTGGCCGGACTGGGATGACATCGGTATTCCGCCTCAAATCACTGAATTGTCGAAGCGGTTATTCAATCACCGGACGCCGGCGGAGAACAGAGTCCGCGCGCAAAAAAAAAATCTGCGGGGCGTCACCGCCTCCACAGATCGAAAAAATTTCGCCAACGGACTGAAGTTTATTGCGAGTTACGGCTGCGGCTTGTCGCAGTTGACCATCCAGGGCGTGCCGAAGCGATCGGTAAACATCGCGAATCTCTGTGCCCAGAAGGTCTCCGCCAGTGGCATGGCAATCTCGCCACCCTCGGACAGCGCCTCGTAGATGCGCTCCGCCTCCGCCGGAGTGTCGACGCCGATCGCGATATGGAAGCCCTGTGCCTGCTTAAAGCTCTTCGGCGCATCGGAGGCCATAAAAATCTGCTCGCCGACTTTCAGTTGCGCGTGCATCACCTGATCGCCCACCTCCGGCGGCATGTCCGCCTCCGGGGGCGCCTCGGCGAAGGTGTTCAGCGCGATTATCTCGCCGCCCAACACCCGCGCGTAAAATTCAAAGGCCTCTTTGCAGTTGCCGCTAAAGTTCAGATAGGGGGAAAAATGCATGGTGTATCTCACTGGTTGCTGTTGGCATTTTTACCGCGGCAGCGGCAGGGAAATGTGTTGATGGTTGATAAGCCAGCGGCCGTCGCGGCGCACCAGGCCGAAGGTCGCCCGCACCCGGTCGTCCAGCTCGCGTCCGTCTTTCAGGCGGCCCCGGCAGTGCAGCACGCCGTGTGCGAAGGCCACCCGCTCGCCGGCGTGGATTTTCAGGTCGGGAAATTCAAACAGCGGCGGTTCTGCAAACGGCGGCTGCCAGCTGTCCCAGTTGTCCCTGTAGGCCTGCAGGTCCGCGTACTGGAACGGCGGCAGTGCGTCGAAGATGCGGGCCGACGGGTCGTGGTTGCGCCAGATGGATGCCTTGTCGTTGTGGCGCACCGCATCCGCCCACTGCGCCAGCAATGCCCGAATCTGCTGTTGCGCGTCCGTTTCGCTCTCGGCTGACAGCATTGTGTTCCCCCTACCCCTGCAGATCGCGCACCGGGCGCACTTCCACGCTGCCGACGCGGGCGGCGGGAATACCGGCCGCTATCTCCAGCGCTTCGTCCAGGTTCTGCGCGTCCAGCAGATAGAAACCCGCCAGCTGCTCCTTGGTTTCGGCAAAGGGTCCGTCGGTAATCGTCACCCTGCCGCCGCGCATACGCACCGTGGTGGCACTGCTGACCGGCTCCAGCGCTTCCGCCGCGACCATGCGCCCGCTGGATGCGACCGACTCGGCGTAGGCCTGGCACTCGCTGTCTTCCGGACTGTCCGGCAGCGAATGCAGCTTGTCCTCCTCGCTGTACACAAGACACAGATATTTCATATTGATCTCCCTTTTTATGACGGCGTTTCCGGCGCGGGCCGGCGATAGGCGCCGAATCACGACAAAATGATGCTGCAACAAAGCCGCCGCGCGACCAATGGCCATATTCAGGTCCCGCGCCTCGATCAGCACCGCCTCGACAGGCGGCACCCTCCGACCAGTGGGGGGCTGCGGGTAGATCAGGCACAGGTATTTCACCGGGACCTCGCAGCGGCAGTTCGTATACCGGTTAGTCGAGGCCGGTCTGCGGATTTCGACAGGGTCGGGAAAGTTTTTTTACTCCGGCGGGAGAGCGGCCGGGTTCGTGAACACGAGAAGCTGTTTCATAACGCAGCGAGCGGGTGACTGGTGGTGGCCGCCGGAGCGGAGGCACCGCAGTGTACAAGTAGTACATGAGGATGCCGAGCACCGCCGGACGCCGCCAGGCGCCCGCGTAGTAGCTATGAAACAGCTTCTAAGGCGATGTGGCGGCGGGCTGGCCTTCGAAGTTCAGGACGCGGACCACCAGGCGGCGGTTCTTCTGCTGCCCCGCGGGGGTGCCGTTGTCGGCGATGGGATCGCTGTCGCCATACCCTTCCGCCTGCACCCTGTCCCCGGCGATACCGCGCTCGAGCAGGAAACTGCGCACCCAGTCGGCGCGCCACCGGGATAGTTTCAGATTCTTCTCCGGGTCACCCTCGTTGTCGGTATGCCCTTCGATCGCGATCTGCAGCTCGGGGAAATCCCGCATGATCACCAGCAGCGCCTCCAGGTCGCCGATGGTATCCATGCGCGGCGCAAAGCCGCCGGGCTCGAACTCCAGTTGCAGCACGAACTCGCCGCCCCCCTCCCGCGGCGCGCCGCGCAGATAGCGCACCAGCTCGTCGGCAAAGGGCGCGGCCGCGCGCGCGGCCTGCTCGCCTTCGCTGTCTTTCACTTCGCTGAGCGGGTCCAGCGTGTATTTCTTGTGCGGATCGTAACAGCCGGCCAGGGCCAGGGCGGCGCCCAGCAGCAGGGCCGCCAGAGACGGAGAATAACAGCAGCGGGGGCTGCGCATGGCGGTACTTCCGGGTGGCTGGCGTCGGCAGAATTCTAGTGTCGCCGGCGCCCATTCCCACGGGAACGGAAACTACAGGAAGTCCAGCACCGCCATCAGATCGCCGACCACGCGCGCACCGGCGCTTTCCAGCTGTGGCTTGCGCACCGGGTGCCTGCTGTAGCCGACCACCGGCATGCCGGCGCTGACCGCGGCCCGCACGCCGGCGATGGAGTCCTCCACCACCAGGCAGCGCTGCGGCGCCACCCCCATGGTCTGCGCCGCGTGCAGGAACAGATCCGGGTGGGGCTTGCCGCGCGGCACATCGTCGGCGCTGAAGATGCGCCCGTCGAAATACTCGTAGAGCCCGGTCTTGTTCAGGGTCAGCTGCATCTTCTCGTGGGAGCCGGACGAGGCGACGCAGCTTCGCAGGTTGATCTGCAGCAGGTGGTCGAGCAGATCGCCGATGCCGGCCACCGGTTGCAGTTCGCTGTGGAAGGCCTCGCGGATGCGTCGCTCGGTGTTGTGGAAATAGTGCTCCGGCAAGGGGCCGCCGTAGCGGGTCTCGATTTCCAGGATGCAGTCCTTCGCCGGGCGGCCGCTGAACTGCTCGTCGAGCTCCTCGGCGCTGGTTTCCATGCCGAGCTTGCCCATCTCCTCGGCGAGGATACGGCAGACGATACTCTCGCTGTCCACCAGCACGCCGTCGCAGTCGAAAATCACCAATTCAGTAGCATGCATGGCGCGATTCTTCTCAACTCGCGGATATAAGCAACAGCCCGAGCAGCACGCCGACGGCGCCGCTGAAACGCAGGAAATTCTCGTTGCCCTGGGCGATTCTCAGAGCCAGCGCCTTGCTGCGCTCGAAGCCGATATGCAGCATATAGGCGCCGGCCAGCACCAGCAGTACCCCGAGGGCGTTGAAGAGGATATTCCACGCGCGGGTGTCGGCGATCAGCAGCAGTATCAGACCGATCGCGATACGCGCCCAGGCGGAAACCGCGTAGCCGGTTTCGTTCAGGCGCTCGCTGATGGAGCGCGCCAGCTGCGGTTGCACGATGATGGCGACGGACAGGGCGATAATCGCCAGACCCAGCAGCCAGAGTATCAGTTTGACCATTTCGTTCTCCCTGAAGTGGTTTAGTGTTGGGGCGGACATTTGCCAAGGCCGCTACAGGTCACCCCACTGGAACTGCAGTAGCGACAGCGCGGCCACCGGTGCCGTCTCGGTGCGCAGCACCCGCGGGCCCAGGCGCAGGGGCACAAATTCCCGCGCCATCGCCGCGTCTATTTCCGCCTCGGACAGGCCGCCCTCGGGCCCGACCAGCAACAGCGCCGAGCGGGGTACACCGCGCGTCCTCTCAAGCTGGCGCAGATCCGACTCGGTGCGGTGGTGCAGCACCAGTTTCAATTCGCTCTCCGCCCGCTCCAGATACTGAGCCAGCTTTAGCGGTTCGGCAATAGCCGGCAGCAGGTTGCGCTGGCACTGCTCACAGGCGCTGGCGGCTATCTGGCGCCAGTGGCCGAGTTTTTTCTGCAGCCGCGGGCCTGTGAGTTTCACTTCGCAGCGCTCTGTAAACAGCGGCTGAATATCCGTCACACCCAGTTCGGTGGCCTTCTGAATCACCCAGTCGAAGCGGTCGCCGCGGGAAATGCCGATCGCGAGGGTCAGTGCCAGCGGCGACTGGCGGTTTTCCGCAGCGAAAGCCCCCAGATGCACCCGCGCCCTTTTCCCCGCCTCGATCAGTTCTGCGGCGTATTCGCCGCCGCTGCCGTCGAAGAGCACCAGCGGGCGGCCGGGCGTGAGGCGCAGCACCTTGACCAGGTGGCGGGAGGCGGCCTCGTCCAGTTCTATTTCATCGCGGCCGGCCAGTGGTTCGGGAGAGTAGATACGCGGGATGCGCATGGACGGGACAATCCTATAAAGCTGGATACAAAAAAGCCGACGTTGAGTCGGCATTGCATTAGTTTAGGCATTTTGCGCACCGCTGCGCAACGCGCAGCTTCCTACCGGGCCCTCTCCCGCAAGCGGGAGAGGGCAACAAGAGGCGTCAGGCCTTTTCCAGGGAGACCAGTATTTCCGCCTCGCCGCCCTTGCGGCCGCCCACCTTCTGGCGCAGCACTTCGATCACCTTGTACAGGTTCGGCACCAGAATCAGCGTCACCGCGGTGGCGAAGAGCACACCGAAGGCAAGGCTGATCACCATCGGGATCAGGAACTGGGCCTGGATAGAGCGCTCGAACATAATCGGCACCAGGCCGATAAAGGTGGTGATGGAGGTGAGGATGATCGGGCGGAAACGGTCTCTGCCCGCCTGTATCACCGCGTCCATAATGGCCATACCCTGGGCGCGCAGCTGATTGATGCGGTCCATCAGCACCAGGTTGTCGTTTACCACCACACCGGCCGCGGCCAGGAAGCCGAGCATGGACATGATGCTGATGTCGTAGCCCATCAGCAGGTGGCCGACAATGGCACCGAAGAAGCCGAAGGGCACCGCGGTCAGGATCAGCAGCGGCTGCGAGTAGGAGCGGAAGGCGATCGCCAACAGCGCATAGATGGTAAACAGCGACAACACGAAGAAGGCGACGATGGCACCGTTGAATTCCTCCTCTTCCTGCATTTCACCGGCGGTCTTCAGGGAGAACCCGGGGAAGCGCTTCTCCCACTCGGGCACCTGCTCGTCGCGCAGCTGCTTGAGGATTTCATGCGCATTGACCGAGCCCGGGGTCAGCTCGGCGGTGATCTGCACTGTGCGTTCGCGGTCGGTGCGGCGGATGGTGGTGTAGCCGGGCACATAGACGGCATCCGCCACGGCGCTGAATGGAATCTCGCCCTGGCTGGTACGGATGCGGATGCGGTCCATCTGCTCCTCGCTGGCGCGCTCCTCCTCGGGGTAGCGCACCATCACGCGCACATCCTCGCGCCCGCGGGGAATACGCTGCACCTCTTCACCGTAGAAACCCTGGCGCACCTGCTTGGCCACATCCGCCAGGGTGATTCCCAGATTGGTGGCATGGGGCTTCAGCTGGATTTCGATATCCTTGCGCGCACTGGTCAGGTTGTCACGCACATCGTAGACACCGGCGTAGTTGTCCAGCGCCGCCTTCACCGCGTCGGCGGCGGCGCGCAGCTCGTCCATATCGCCGGAGGCGGTGCTCAGGTTCAGGGACATGCCGGCGCTGTCCTCGCCAATAGTGGCGGAGATGTTCATCTCCTCGACACTGGCGGGCAGTTCGCCAATATATTCACGCCAGCGCAACGCCAGCTGTTCGGAGGTAACATCGCGCAACTCGCCGTCGGTCAACTGCAGCAGCACATAGATATTGCCGCGCCACAGGAACACCATGGTGTTCTTCACGAAGGGCTCGCCGTTGTTCAGCGCCAGCATCTCCTCGTCTTCCGCGAGTTTTTTACCGGCGCGCTCGAACTGCTCCATGACCCGCTTGGCCTCCTCGAAGGATTCGCCCGGCGCCATGACGGTATTCAGCTCCAGCAGATCGGAGGGTACCTTGGGCGAGAAAGAGGAGCCGATATAACCGCCTTTGAATACCGCGAAGGAAAGCAGCAGCGACATCAGAAAGATCATCACCGTCGCGCGGCTGTTGCCGAGGGATTTCTCCAACAGCGGCATATAGTATTTGTCGCCCGCCATCTTCATGGCGCCGGCAAACTTGCCGCGCAGCGTCTGCAGCTTCACCCCCAGGCCGGACGTGGCCTTCTTTTCCGGCTTCAGGGTCACCAGGTGTGCCGGCAGAATCAGCAGCGATTCGATCAGCGAGAAGGACAGCGCCAACAGCACCACCACCGGCAGGGACAGCATCATCTGCGCGGTGACGCCCGGCAGGAACAGCATCGGGATAAAGAACACCATGGTGGAAACCACGGCGAAGAGTACCGGTGAGGAAACCTGCTTCACGCCCTCCTCCGCCGCGGCCAGGCCCGTCACGCCGCGGTCGTGGGCCGCGTGCACCGCCTCGCCGACGATGATCGCATCGTCGACGACGATCCCCAGGATCAACAGGAAGGCGAACAGCGACAGCATGTTCAGAGTCACGCCGGTCACCGGCAGCAGCCACAGGGCGCCCATAAAGGCAGTGGCGATGCCCACGGTCACCCAGACCGCCAGCGCCGGGCGCAGGAACAGCATCAGCAGCACGAACACCAGCACCAGGCCGCCGAGGGCGTTGCCGGCCAGCAGGTTCATGCGCCCCTCGTAGGCCTTGGAGAAATCGAACCAGATATCGAACTCCATGCCCGGCGGCAGCTGCTCGCGGGCCTCGGCCATAAATTCCTTGATCGCGTCGGCGGTGGCCACCACGTCCAGCGGCTCGCCCTGCAGCACGCGCAGGTTCATGGCCGGATTGCCGTTGAAGCGGATTACCGAGCCCTCCTCCTCGAAGCCGTCCTCGATCTCGGCCACGTCGCCGAGCAGCAGCTGGGTACCGTCGGCGCGGCTCACCAGCGGAATGCGCGCGAAGTCGTCGGCGGTGTAGGCCTGGCCGCGGGTCTGCACCTGGATGTCGCCGCGGTCGGAGCGCACCATGCCCGCGGGCAGGTCCAGGGATGAGCGGCGCACCGCATTGGCGACATCGTCGAAACTCAGGTTGTAGCGGCGCAGGTCCAGTTCCGAGACTTCGATGGAGACCTCGTCGGCGCGGTCACCCCACACCTCCACCTGGCGCACGCCGGGGAGCAGCAGCAGCTTGTCGCGCAGATCCAGCGCCGTGTCCTTCAGCTGACGCGGGGACACCGGGCCGCCGATGGCGATATGCATGATCTGGGTGGACCACTCCTCCAGCGACACCACCGGGCGCTCGATATCCGCCGGAAAGGTGTTGATGGAGTCCACCTGCACCTTGATATCGTTCAGCAGGCGCAGCTCATCGTAGCCGTCCACCGCCTCCACCCGCACGGTGCTGTGGCTGCGTCGGGAGAAGGAGGTCACCTCCTTGATGCCCTTGACGTCGGAGATGGCCTGCTCCACCCGCAGGGTGACCTGCTGCTCCACTTCCGCCGGGCCCGCACCCGGGTAGCTGATATCGACGCGCACTATGCCCGGGTTGATGGCCGGGAAGACCTCGCGGCCGATCTGGAAAATGCCAAACAGCCCGCCGATGATGATCATGACCATCAGCAGGTTGGCGGCCTTGCTGTTGCGTACGAACCAGGAAATGATGCCCTGCATAATCAGCGCGCCCCCCGCTTGCTGGCACCGGCGCTGACGGTGTCGATCGCCGCGCCGGTATCGCCCTCCTCACTGATCTGCAGGCCGGCGGGCTTTTCGTTCAGCGGATTGGCGGTGATCACCATGCCCTCGCGGGAATAGCCGAGGCTGGACACTATCACGCGCTCGCCGGGGGTTATATCCCCGCGCAGCCAGACTTCCTCATCCACCGCCTGCAGCAGCTCGACGTCCTTGAACGCCAGCTTGTTCTCCGCGTCCAGCACCAGCAGGTGATCGCCCTCGTGCAGGGCCTGGCGCGGCAGCACGAGAACGTCATCGAAGGTCTTGCCGGCGATATCCGCCTCGACGAAGAGGCCGTTCACCAGCGGCACCTCGCCCTTGTAGGGCTCCTGCACCTGGGCCACCGCGTAGACGAAGCGGCTGTTCGGATCGATGCTGGCTTCGGTGCGCACTATCTCGCCGCGCCACTCGCGCTGTTTGCCGGCGACCTGCGCGGCCAGGCGCACCGCCGGGCCATTCTCGATCGCCTGCCCCAGGGGCAGGTCCAGCAGCGACAGCTGGCGGTCGGTCAGCGGCAGGCGCACCTCTGCGATACCGGTGCTGTGAATCTTGGCCAGGCGGGTGCCGGGGGTCACATACTGGCCCAGGTCGACGAAGGTCTCCACCACGCGCCCGGCGAAGGGCGCCTTCACCGAGGTGCGCTCCAGATCCAGCCGGGCCTGGTCGCGGTCGGCGCGGGCCGCGGCCACTGCGGCCTCGGCGGCCGCCAGCTGCGGTTTGCGCAGAAAGAGGGCGTTGGCGGCCTCACTGCCCAGATCGCGCCACTCGCGCTTGGCCTGCTTGGCGCGGCCCTGTTCCTGCGCCAGAGTGGACCTGGCGTTGGCCAGCTGCGCCTCGGCGCGGGTCAGCTGGTGGGCGTAGTCCGCCGACTCTATCTGCACCAGCGCGTCGCCGGCGGCGAAGAAGCCGCCGGGCACGAAGGCGTCGTCGACGCTTTCGATCACGCCGCCGACCCGCGCCACCACCTCTATCTCGTGGCGCGCGCGCACCGTACCCTGGCTCGGCACCAGCAGGGTGCGACGGCCGGGCTCAGCGTAGAGCACATCGGCCACCGGCGGCACCGCCGCCTCGGCAACTTTTTCCTCAGGTTTCGGCGCCATTACCGACACCAGAACCATCGCGGACACCCCCGCGACAATAACGATCGCCAAAAGCTTGTTCTTTTTGGAAATTTTCACAAGTACCCTCAACCCGCTAGTGACCAGTGATTGGTCAAAAAGTAACTAGTTGCGCATTCTACTGGAGTTCGACGGCAGAGGGGGCCATTTTGGATGCAGGCCGTCGCAACTGGCTGCGATTTACCGCAAACCTTCCTCGCCGCGCGCGCCTCGCGCATAATGCCCCACCGAATTTGCCGCGTGGGCGCCCGGCAACGGTCGCGCCCACAGAAAGAAGAGCCCGCAGTACGGATGTAAAAATAAGATGCTGGATATCAACGCCCGAATCGCCGAAGAACTCAATGTACGCCCGCAGCAGGTGGCCGCCGCGGTGGCGCTGCTGGACGAGGGCGCGACAGTGCCGTTTATCTCCCGCTACCGCAAGGAGGTCACCGGCGCCCTGGACGACACCCAGCTGCGCACCCTGGAGGAGCGGCTGCGCTACCTGCGCGAACTGGAGGAGCGCCGCGCAACCATCCTCAAGAGTATCGACGAGCAGGACAAGCTGACCCCGGAACTGCAACAGCAGATAGAGGCCGCCGACACCAAGAACCGCCTCGAAGACCTCTACCTGCCCTACAAGCCCAAGCGCCGTACCAAGGGCCAGATAGCCATAGAGGCCGGTCTGGAACCACTGGCCGATGCGCTGTTCGGCAATCCGGCGCTGAACCCGGAGGAAGAGGCGCAGAAATACCTGAATACCGACAGCGAGGACGCGTCCCTGCACGTCAAGGACATCAAGGCGGCCCTCGACGGGGCCAAATTTATCCTGATGGAGCGCTTCGCCGAGGACGCCGAGCTGCTCGGCAAGCTGCGCGACTTCCTCAAGCGCGACGGCCAGGTCAAATCCAAGGTGCTGGACGGCAAGGAGGAGGAAGGGGCCAAGTTCCGCGACTACTTCGAGTACTCCGAAGACTGGGCCAAGGTGCCCTCCCACCGCGCGCTGGCGATCTTCCGCGGCCGCAACGAGGGCGTGCTGGCCATCGGCCTGGGGCTGGAGGGCGACGAGGAGCGCGCACCGACCCAGGCCCACCCCTGCGAGGCGATGATCGCCAGACACTTCGAGATTTCCGACCAGGGCCGCCCGGCGGACAAGTGGCTGAACGAGGTGGTGCGCTGGACCTGGCGCATCAAGCTGCTGACCAGCCTCGAAACCGACCTGCTCGGCGAACTGCGCGAGCGCGCCGAGGAGGAGGCCATCAAGGTCTTCTCCCGCAACCTGAAGGACCTGCTGCTGGCCGCGCCCGCCGGCCAGAAGGCCACCATCGGCCTGGACCCGGGCCTGCGCACCGGCGTCAAGGTGGCCGTGGTCGACGCCACCGGCAAGCTGCTGGACCACACCGCCATCTTTCCCAACCCGCCGCAGAACCGCACCCGGGAATCCGCCGCGGTCATCGCCGCCCTGTGCGAGAAATACGACGTGAGCCTGATCGCGATCGGCAACGGTACCGCCAGCCGCGAGACCGACAAGTTCGTCGGCGACACCATCAAGCAGTACAAACTGAAAGCGCAGAAGGTCATGGTCAACGAGGCCGGCGCCTCGGTTTACTCCGCATCCGAATTCGCCGCGCGGGAATTCCCGGACCTGGACGTGACCATCCGCGGCGCCATCTCCATCGCACGCCGTCTACAGGACCCTCTGGCCGAACTGGTGAAGATAGAGCCGAAATCCATCGGCGTCGGCCAGTATCAGCACGACGTGTCCCAGACCCAGCTGGCGCGCTCCCTGGATGCGGTGGTGGAGGACTGTGTGAACGGCGTCGGCGCCGAGCTGAATTCCGCCTCGGCGCCGCTGCTGGCTCGTGTGTCCGGCCTGACCGCGTCCATCGCCAACAATATCGTCAGCTACCGCGACCAGCACGGCGCCTTCAAAAACCGCGAACAGCTGAAGGAAGTGCCGCGCCTCGGCCCCAAGGCCTTCGAGCAGGCCGCCGGCTTCCTGCGCATCAACAACGGCGAGAACCCGCTGGACAAGTCCGGCGTACACCCGGAGGCCTATGTGGTGGTGCGGCGCATCGCCGAGAAGAACGGCCGCGAGATCAACAGCCTGATCGGCGACTCCACCTTCCTGCGCTCCCTGAACCCGGCGGACTACACGGACGAAAAATTCGGTGTGCCGACGGTGACCGATATCATCGCCGAACTGGAAAAGCCCGGCCGCGACCCGCGCCCGGAATTCCGCACCGCCAGGTTCGAGGACGGTGTCGAGGAGATCAAGGACTTGCGCCCGGGCATGGTGCTCGAGGGCACAGTCACCAACGTCACCAATTTCGGCGCCTTCGTGGATATCGGCGTACACCAGGACGGCCTGGTACATATCTCCGCGCTGTCGGAAAAGTTCGTCAAGGACCCGCACGAAGTGGTCAAGGCCGGCGATATCGTCAAGGTCAAGGTCATGGAAGTGGACGTGGCACGCAAGCGCATCGGCCTGTCCATGCGTCTGTCCGACGAACCCGGCGAGCAGGGCAGCGGCGGCGTCAAGAAGGGCGACCACCGCGAGAGCCGCCAGGCGCAGCGGCACAACAACAGGAACCGCCAACAGCAGGGCGGCGGGCGCGGCAGTATGGGCGACCTGCTGATGGCCGCGATGAAAAACAAGAAGTAAACACGGGAAGGGCGATCAACTGACCGCCCTTTCAGAGTGTCGATAAACCCCTCCCGTCGCTCTAAGCAGGGGCTGTGGCGGCAAAGCACTCGGACGGGTATTTCCAAACGCTGTAAATATATCCCTGTACGCTCCGACGGCGACGCCCCTGTCGCCGTCGGTTCGAAATACCCGTCCTAGCACCTTGCCTTCGATTCCGGTTTCCGGACTTTGTCAGCGGCCTGTGTAGCGGTCAACTGATCACTCTTTTCTCTAAGGAACCTCTGAATAACTCCGCGATACCTCTGGCTTGCAGAGCGGTTCACAATCAAGGCGCGGCTTCGCAGGAATGTGTAGACCTTTCAAGAAGCCGCAACGCAGAGTGTGGATCGCTCTGCAAGCCCCGCAGGGCGGGCCCTGAAGGCCGCATCTGCGGCGTTGCAGCTCTTGCAAAGGGCCGGGCCATTCGCGGCGAGCTGCGCCTAACAGCGGCAGCCTTCAGGGCCCGCAGAGGCATTGCGGAATTATTCAGAGGTTCCCTAGCATCAATTTTTTAATGGAATAGGCGCTTATCCGGTGCGCAGGTAAACCTTATCCACTCTCCGGTTTCGGGATGGACAAGAGCAAGCTCCGCCGCATGCAACAGCAGTCGCGGCGCCCCCGCCAGGGCCTGCGGGTGGGCGTAGAAGGGGTCGCCGAGTATCGGGTGGCCTATCGCCTGCAGGTGCACCCGCAGCTGGTGCGAGCGGCCGGTCACCGGTTTCAGTCGGAGCAGGCTGCAGCCGGCGGACGACGAAATCTTTTCCCAGCGGGTCAGGGACGGCTTGCCCAGCTCGAAATCCACTTTCTGCCGCGGCCGGTTGGGCCAGTCGCAGATCAGCGGCAGATCGATTTCCCCGGAATCGCCCTCCGGCTCCCCCCACACCCTGGCCAGATAGGTTTTTTCCACCTGCCGATTGTGAAACAGCGCGCTGAGCTTGCGGTGTATGGCCGGGTTGCGCGCCATAATGATCAGGCCGGAGGTGTCCATATCCAGCCGGTGCACGATCGAGGCGCCCGGGTAGCGCTCCTGTGCACGGCTGGCCAGGCTGTCGCGGTGCGCCGGGTCGCGCCCGGGCACGCTCAACAGGCCGCTGGGCTTGTCCAGCACCAGCAGCGCGTCATCGACGTAAACGACCGACAAATACGGCTCAGTGGGCGGACGGTATTCCCGCAACGTCTCTCTCCGACTACAAAATCTGTGAAAAAGTGTGGCTTTTGTGCCGCGATCATACTATCGGCAACCGCGGAAGTATCTAGAAGCTGTTTCATAACTACTACACGGGCGCCTGGCGGCGTCCGGCGGTGCTCGGCATCCTCATGTACTACTTGTACACTGCGGTGCCTCCGCTCCGGCGGCCACCACCAGTCACCCGCTCGCTACGTTATGAAACAGCCTCTACTTCAAAGAGGGCGCCAGCGCGCGGTCGCGCCGGCGCGGTGCGGCCAGAATGCGCTTCAGCAGCGGCAGGCCCTTGCGCCAGCCGAGAATACTCTGCGCGGTGACGACACCGCCGATCATGGCGCCGGCCACGCCGCAGCTCATGATGTCCTGGCCGGTCAGGTAGAGGCCCTTGATACGGCTCTGCGGCCGCAGCCAGGCCTGCTCGAAGCGGCTCGGATCGTGCTCCAGGCCGTAGATCTCGCCGCGCGGGTAGAAGCAGAAGTAGTCTGTCGACAGCGGCGTGGACAGCTCGCAGTAGTCTATCTGCCCGCGCAGGTGCGGGAAGTGCCTGTAAAGATGCTCCAGCAGCCGCTCGCTGAACTTTTCCTTCAGGGCCTCGTAGTCCGCGCCGCGCTTGCCCCAGGGCTGGTCCCGCCAGGCCTCAAACCACTCGTATTTCGCCGGCGCGACTATCTCGATGGTGGCGCGGCCCGGGTAGCGCCGGGTGAAGCTCGGGTCTTTGGCGGACGGGAAGGAGATATAAACAAGCGGGATTTCCTGCTCGCTGTCGGCGAGGAATTTCTGCATATCGCCTTCGTAATCCGCACTCGGGTAGAGCCAGTAGTTGGTCTTCGGCAGCCCCAGCTCCTCGGCGGTTTTTCGCAAGCCGATATACAGACACAGATGCGCCATCGAACGCTGCACATGCTGCAGGTCGCGGCTGTAGCCGGCGCGCTCGCTGGCGCCCTGTGGCAACAGCCTCTCGAAGGTATTGAAAACACCGGCGTTGGAAATGACCAGCGGCGCCTCTATCTCGGTGCCGTCGGCCATGCGCAGCCCGCGCACGCGATTGCCGTCGAGCAGGATGGTCTCCACCTTCGCATAGGTGAACACCTCGCCGCCGCCCGCCTGAATCTGCGGGATGATCGTCTCCGCGATCCGGCTGGCGCCGCCCACCGGGTAGTAGCCGCCGTAGAGGTAGTGCTTGGCGACCAGTGCGTGGATGATGAAGCTGCCGGTCTTGGGCGTCATGCCGTTGTCGCCCCACTGGCCGGTCAGCGCCGCAATCAGCTGTTCGTTGTCGGTCAGCTCGCGCAGTACTTCATCGGTGGTCTTGTTCAGCCAGGCGGGCTCGCGCAGCTTGCGCCACCAGCGGATGGCCGGGCCGCACCAGCGCGGTAGCAGCTTCTCCATTGTCCTCAGCGGCATAGCCCGGGCCACAGCGCCCACCCGGCGCAGGTAGGCCTCGATGGTTTGCCGCTCACCGGGGAAGCGCCGTGCCAGCTCGTCGACGAACTCGTCGCGTCCGGCGCGCAGATCGTACTGCTCGCCGCCGATACAGATACGGTCGTAGGTCTCGTCCATCGGCGCCCATTTCAGTTTGCCGGCGGAGAGGAAGTCGAACAGTTTGCGGGTCACCGTCGGGTGCTCGCCGACGTCGCCGATATAGTGCACCCCCACATCCCACTCGTAGCCGTTGCGGTCGTAGGCGTGGGTGAAACCGCCGGCGGTGTAGTGCTGCTCCAGCACCAGCACCTTTTTGCCCGCGGTGCTGAGCATCGCCGCGGTGGCCAAGCCGCCGATACCGGAACCTATCACCAACGCGTCGTAGGGTCCCTCGAGGCGACCGGGTCTGTAGCGCCGACCGATACGAAGACGGCTGGGTTTGGGCGTACTGGGCGGGGATTCTGCTGACTGGACCATAGCGGCCTCTCGATTATGGCTGTTGTTATCCCTCCACCTTAGCGTTGCGGGATCAGTTATGCAACAAGTTGCATAACTAAAACGCGCTGCGCGCGCAGGCGCCCATCCTGGAAGAACTGATCCATGAATAACATAGGGATAAAAAGCACGTCATAGGGCGCGGCTACAGCCTGGTGTGCGAGTACTGCGGCCACGCATAGGCCGGGAAATGCACGAGGCGTCGCAGGTACTGCACTACGGCCGCCCGAATAGCGCCCCCGCAGAAAGAGGGCATGACCTTTACCATAGAGCCGATAATCAACCAGGGCAGCCGTAAAAAGACGGCTGGACCGTCGTCACCAGGGACGGAAAGCTGTCTGCCCAGTGGGAGCACGCGGTACTGGTGACCGGCGAAATCCTGCCCCTCAGGGAGGAGGAGCTGGAACCACCCGCCGCCGGGCGATCGCCGGGCCGCTCACACCTTCGTGCGGTTGGGATGCTGCCGTCAGACACTGCGAATCCGGTAGAGCCAAATATTCGCACCGGATATGTCTTGAGAAAGCGGACCGGGTCGGCCATCAGGGCGTCGCAAGCGTTTTGCGGCGTTATGGGCATGGATTTTTCCACCAATGTGGTCATTAAAGGGAGGGGCAGCGAGAAGGACTGCTGCAATTGGATGGCGGTCGATCATCAAGCTTACTATGGAATTAACCAAGCTTTTCAGCAGTCGGTTAACCCGGCGATAAATATTGCCGGATTAATCGAGGCACAAGGATGTGCCGCCGCCAGCCGCAGGCTGGCGCCAGCCCGCCAAATACCAGCAGATTCACATATCTGCGCCAGTATTTAACCGCCGGGTTAACGGATAGCCCGGCCATGGATGGCCGGGTGGCAAATTAAACACTTAAGTGCTTGATTTGTCGTGGAGGGTTTACGGACCGGGCTGCAAAAACCGAGGGTGTTTTTTTCCACGACCTGTCAGGGAGCGCTTTCCGCAGGAGCCTCCTTGTGCCCCCGCTTAACGCGCATCTTACCGGTCACCGCCCAGGCCAGCAGCGCCACCCACGCGACCCAGGAAAGTCCCGCGGGCACATTGGCCGCGGCGATTTTGCCCAGGTGACGGCGGTTCAGAAATATCGCGAGAATGCTGGGCAGAAACCAGACGGCGAGAAAAAACACCGCAAACAGGATCCCCCTGGCCAGCCCCATACTGTCAAAGGCCTCGATAAAAATCGTCACTGTCTGATCGAAATCGGTAAACATAAATTGCTTCCTTCAAATCGCGGTTGTTACGACTTCTACAGTCCGGGGCCGCGTCTATTCCTTACAGGCTTTTTCGTTTTGCTCGCGCAACTGCGCCAGCTCCTGCTCCTCGCGCCCGGCGCGCAACCACACAAACAGGCTCCACGCCACCAGCAGCGCGGCAGCAGCCAGAATCCACCACAATGCGCGGTTTGAATCCAGTGCAAACGGCGGCTGCAGCCAGCCGAGGGTCGCGGCCAACTGCCATAGGGCAAAGATCACCAGCTCAACCAGAAACAGCAGCCACGCAAAGCGGATCCCCCTGCGTTTGCGCTGCAGCCGCAGTATCGCGAGATCCAGATAGGCCTGAGTCGACTCCTCCGGCGGGCACCAGAGGCCCTGGCGGTTGGCGGCGGAAAAGTGCAACGCCCAGGCCACCAGCGCGAAGACGATCAGGGTCCGCAGCAGTACGTCCGGCAGCGCGCTGTCCAGCGCAACCGCGACCGCATAGGTACACAGGGCAACAGCTACCAGCCACTCGAACAGGGTGTAGATGCGCATGCGCCGCTCCTGCCCGCGCACTCGGCGGCGTATCTCATCGGGCACCGGTGCCGCCGCGGGCTGTTCGCGCCACAAATTTTCCAGAGCCTGCCAGTCTCGATGCTGTTCTGTATTCACGCTTATCTCTCCACCAGGCGTTCATTCAGCCGCTCGCGCGCGCGGTTGAGGCGTACGGCCACATTGGATTCACTGATACCGAGCACTTCGGCGATTTCCGCATAGCTGAGCCCCTCGAGGCGCAGGGTCAGCGTCTGGCGCAGGCCCAACGGCAGCTTCTGCACCGCCTGCAGCAGCCGCTCGGAATCGCGCTGGGCTGCCAGCTGTTCCTCGGGTCCGGGGCGTTCATCCTCGAGCGCTTCCAGCTCTTCGCTGCCTCCGTGGGTGGCGCGGCGGCGTGCCAGTTCGGTGACGCTGCGGTTGTGGGCGATGCGGTAGATAAAGGTCTTGTGGCTGGCTTCGCCGCGGAAGGACGGCAGCGCGCGCCACACCGCCAGCCAGATATCCTGCACCAGATCGTCGCGCTCGGCGCTGTTGCGCACATAGCTGCCGGCGACCCGGGCGATGCCCGGGCCGTGGTCGGCGATCAGCTGTTGGAATAGTTGTTCGCGCGGATGCACCGGCTTCTCCACTCTGTTTGGGGATACTGTATCGGTGCACGGAAAAAGCTTACAAGAAAATTTTGTCCTCTCCCGCAAGCGGGAGAGGGAAACCGGGGATGCGGCTAGAAGTTGCAACGCATCTCGGCGCCGTAGCTTCTCGGCTCTGAGATGGAGGTGTAGGGAGTTCCGAACACCTCCAGAGTACGACCGTTCAGGGCTTGTCGTCCTCACCCACGCCGCCGATTTCATGGAAACTGGCCAGGTAGCCGGGCTCCAGTTGGCCGGTGTTTTCCGCGTAGATATCGTCCAGATGCAGATTCATCGAACCCGTCGGAATCGCCGGCGCCCAGTCCAGAGCCAGGGTGTAGGCGGTACTGATCGAGGACTTGTCCCTGTCTTGCTGCAGCTCGCCCTCGGCGTCGCAGAAGGGATTCCACAGGGACTCCTCGTCCCGCACCGTGGTCACCAGTCCCAGGCGCAGCGTGTCCAGTGGCAGCCAGTCGACGGTGACCTCTATGCCGTTGAACTACTGGTCGCCATTGATCACCCGCAGCAGGGCATTGGTAGAGCCCGGCGGCTTGCTCTCGACACTGCGCTGGCGGTTATCGACAGTCATATCGAAATAGCTGACCTACAGGCGCAACAAATCGTCGGATAGGTCGCCCTTTACACCCAGCTCGATATTGTCCACCTCTTCCGACTCTATCAGCGTGCCGGCGGTGAGCAGGTTCAGCGAGTCGAAGCCCCGGACTTGTAGCCGCAGGAACAGGATAGGAAGGCCATGGCCGAATCGCTGAAATGGTACTGGCCGACGATGCGGCCGGTGGTCACGTTCCACTCCTCGCTGGCCCTGCGCCCCCGGCCCATGCTGTAGCCGTCCTCAGCGGAAAATATTACCTCCTTAAATCACCCCGGGTTTGTCGGAGGAATTTGATTTAAGTCATGCCACCGGGCAAGCTCGGCAGGGTCTGCTCGAGTGTCGATACGCGTAGCTGAAGATGAATGCCACCAAGCAGCGACAGCTTGGCGTGCGCAGAAGCCGGTGACGTAGGAACTGGCATCAGCCTGGAACGCGACTCACTCTGCTTACCCCGCCAGTAGGTTAAGGTGCTGAGCTTGAGGTTGCTCTTCCCGCAGTAGGCTGCTGGAGACATCCCGATGGCTTGCCAGTCATTGAGGTGCTACTGCCAGAAAACAGATTTTCTTTGGGTCGTCATTTGGATTTCCTGATCGTTAAAAATCAGGAGCATACCCGCAAGGAGCGTTTACTTTTGATGGGGTTTATGGAGCACTTACGACAGGGAATCGGGCGCGCAGGTTCAGCAGACCTGCGAACTGGCGAGGACCGCGGGCATTTCTTTAGCCTTCGTGCCGGCAGACAATGAGGACCGGCACGCCATGGATTTCTACCGGGCCATAGGTGGCCAGGCCTAGCCTTTTACCTTCTTGAACTTCGACCTCTAGCAGGCTGTTGAAAAATACTTTTTCAACAGCCTGCTAGACATACAAACTGTTAGACACTCCTGTTGTGAACCAGGCACCCTGCGCAATGTCCACTTTGCGTATAATGCCGCCCGCCCCATTTATCAGACACGGATGTATCCCCAATCGCGCCGCCCGATGTGATCGAGACGGATCTTATGCGGCCCGTTATTCCACCCTCTAGTGGAATCCGGATCATCCTCTGTACGTCACATTGTTAAGTATTTATTTTAAGTCCCCGAGTAACAGAGGAAACAATGATCATTAACCTTTTTTCAAAAAGGCCTGCCCTTATTCTTACCTTGATCCTGCTGACAGGGTGTGGCGGTGGAAGCGGTTCCTCCAGCGATAAGTCGAAGGAAGACCCGGGTGGCGATACAGTCAGGGTTCCGGTATCTGTCGACCTCCCTCCAGATATCACCATTTATAACGGCGAGGTGCTAAACCTGACCAGTAGTGTGAGCGGCGGCGGCGAACTCACTTACCAATGGCAGCAGCTATCCGGCCGCACCGTCTCCTTCACCGATAGCGATGCATTGACCACCTGTGTCATATACACACCGGGCATGGAAACAGAGACACTCGAGTTCCGCTTAACCGCGCGCAACGACTTCTCCAGCGATAGCGATACCGTGACGGTCACCATCGTCGATCGCATTCACGAAGCGGCAAAAATCGGTGATCCCGCTCTGCTACCGGAAAACGTAAGTGAGCTGGAGCAGCGCATCCAGGACAGGGTCGCTTTAGCTGAAGGAGAACTCGCCGCCTTGCACAGTGAGATCTTTGGTGAAGACGCCATTATCTTCGACCCCGGCAAACACTCTAGGTTCTTCTTCCTCAACAGCCTGACCAGCGCCAAAGAGGTAATTAATGGCAACAAGGGCCACACCTTCGTCACTGCGACAGACGCCGACGGTCAGCGCACGGTTGCGGTGGGCACCAATGTGATCGTTGAGCTCGACAATGGCTACCATATGGCATTTGCGCCACACATGGTCAAGCTGATCGACTGGCTGCTGGCGCCCCACGGCCTGGACACGGCGGGCGGTGACGAAGTCAGGGTCGCCCTGATGCTGATGGGCGGCGGCAATATGGACAGCACCGAGCGCTGGCTGCGGGGGGAATACACCGGTGTTACTGTAAAGCGCTGTTCCGACGAAGCCCAATTGAGCGCCTGCCTGGCCGATGCCCATTTAATTGTCACCGGCACCAGCGACACCATGGCGGAAACCTCGGTGACCGCGGCGCTGGAACAGGCCGCGAGCAACCGGCAGTCGCTGCTGTACACACACAATAACTACTGGAACTCCACTGCGCTGACCAACCCCATACTCACTTACTTTGGCGTACAGACGCAGGCGCCGGGAAGCCCAGGAAACTTCTTTAGCGAGGACGCGGCCAACTGGCGCTCGGCGGAGGAAATGCGCTCGGGCGCCAGTGTCTTGGCCGACATCTCCGGCATCGCCTCCCGCTTTCAACATAACAATTTCAGCTTTGCTGTTTCCGACTGTGATGACAACGACGGTGACTGCGGTAACCTGCCGGCCTTCGCCAGTGAGTTTCTCGATATAGCCGAGACATTGCAGGGCATCGTAAGGGGCTTTGATGAGAGTGCGAAAGATATTTTCTCCGCCGAGGGTGAATATGCCATAGAGAGACTGTTGATACTGCTGGGCGACAAATATCGTCAATCCGTGACCTTCCCTATGTCCAAGGCAACGACCGACACCCTCGCCTACCTGAGGAGCTACTTTGCCGACCACCTGGTTTACAGCAGCCGCCGCTACAACCCGGTACCGGAGGACTTGGGCAACTTCAGCCGCACCGATTTTAGCCACGTCACGCCAACCAGCAAAAGGGTGGAGATCACAAGCCGCAAATGGTTTAGGGCCGCCGGCGTTTATGCGCTTCCTGGAAGGACCGTCTCCGTGACCCGCACCGATGACAACAGCGCGAAGGCCGCAACGATTTTCATTAATACCCAGCGGCCGGGCTCAACACAGCATATGGACCCGAACAACGGCTACAACCGCCCCAAGTTTTTGCGCTCACACCAGGTGCCTATCTCCGCGGGAGAGACCATCGAGCTGACGTCACCCTACGGCGGCCCCGTGCAAATCGGTTTCGAGGATACAGGCACGGAGATGACCTTTGAGTTCTCGAATATCGGCCTGCACCCTTACTGGAAACCGGGTGATGACAATGCGGGCTTCTCTGCCGCACTTGCATCCAACCATTACGACTGGGCCGAAATGGCCACGGAACATTTCGAGATACACTCTTCGGCGAGCAAGATGCAAGAGACGCTGTCGGGCCGCTGGAGCACACCGAGCGGGATCGAATACTTTATCACCAAGTATCACCACAATTACCACAAGGTGTTGTCCGGCTACCGGGGGGAAAACATTGATATCGTCGATGAGATTCACGATTTCGCCGCGACGAACGGCTATGAAATTCCGGTCTATGATAGCGTTCAGCATATCAATGCCGACCAGCCGACCTGTGGATACGGGTGTTCAGGCAATCCCTATGATGCCGGCTGGGCCTTCAGCGTCCTAGGACACGGAGATCTTCACGAAGTGGGGCACAACTTTGAGAGCGGACGCTTTAAATTTAACGGTTTCGAGGGGCATTCAACCACCAACTTCTACTCTTACTATGTGAAGTCCCGCGCACGCGATGAAGACGGCGTTGACCACAGCTGCCAGGCGCTGCCCTTTGACGGTATAGCGGCAGATCTTCAAACCGCCCAGGGTAAACCAGATCCCGCCGCTTATATGGCGTCACTGGGTTACAGCCAATGGAATTACGGCGTGGCACTGGTTATTGAGATGATGATGCACGCCGAAGAAAAAGGCGCGCTGAACAACGGCTGGCACCTGATTCCTAGACTGCACCTTCTGGAAAGAGCCTATGAAACGGCGGACGACAACGACGCCGACTGGGAGGCCGCCAGGGCGAGCCTGGGCTTCTCCAGCTACACCCGCAGCGAAGCCCGGAGTATCGACAACAACGACTGGCTGCTGATTGCCGCCAGTTACAGCACCGGGTTGGATTACCGTCCCTTCCTCGACTTGCTGGGACTGTCCTACAGCGCCAAGGCCGCTGCGCAGGTCGCATCCTTTGCGTACCCGGAAGTCGAGCGCGCTTTTTATGTGCCGGCAAGCAACAGTGGCTACTGCGACACCTTAACGGGACATGAAAAGCAGAGCTTCTAGAAAGGAGACTCTCTAAGAAGCCGGGCCGCAACCAGGCGGCCCGGCCCTCTTCGAAACCGCCGAACCCCTGCCCCCGCTATTCCATCACTCCATTGGCAATCTGAAACCCTATCCGCGCCGCCGTGCGCGCCGCGTGGTCCTCGATATCGAAATAGGGATTGAACTCGGCCATATCCGCCAGGCAGACCTTGTTCGAATCCAGCACCGTATCCAACAGCGGCTCAAACAGTTCCAGCGGCACACCGCGGCCGGCGGGTGCGCTGACTGCGGGCATTACCGCGGCGGGCAGTACGTCCAGACACACGGTCAGGTAGACGAAGTCCACGCCGTCGATAAATTCGCGCATCTGTGCCTGCACATTTTCCAGGTTCCAGCTGGTGATCTCGCGGTCGCGGATCACCTTGACCCCCAGCTCTTCGGCGCGGTTGTACAGCGCCGGGGTGTTGGCGCTGTCGGCGGCGCCGACGCAGAGGTAGTTGAACGGGCGGCCGTTGATCTCGCACTGTTCGGCGATCTGATAAAAGGGCGTGCCGGAGGAGCCCTTGGGCGCGGGCACGCGCAGATCCAGGTGGGCGTCGAAGTTGATGATGCCGAGGGTCTTGTCGCGCTGCTGCTCGCGCATCCAGCGCGCTATGCCCTGGTAGCTGCCGTAGGCGATCTCGTGGCCGCCGCCGAGCACCAGCGGGAAGTGGCCGCAACTGAGCAGCTCGGTAATGCGCGCGCCGAGCAGGGACTGGGCGGATTCCAGGTCTTCTTTTTCCACTTTCACATTGCCGGCGTCGTACAGCGGCGCGTCGAAGGTGGCGGGCAGGTTGGCCATGGCCAGGCGCAGTATGCGCGGCCCCTTGGCGGCGCCGATACGGCCCTTGTTGCGGCGAACGCCCTCGTCGGAGGCAAAGCCGAGAATCGCGAGGCCCGGGGCGCTGTCCAGCAGCAGCGGCGAGATGCGCTGGTGCCAGCGCTCGCCGGCGCGGCCGTCTTCGCTATCGGTGCGGCCACTCCACAGGCGCATATCAGCCAGCTGTAACATCTCTGCCTCCGAAGTAAATCTGGGACGGATTCAGTGCGCCCACTTCGTAGGCCAGCTGGTCCGGGGTATCCATCGGCCACAACACCATATCGGCGCGCAGGCCCGGGCGCAGCACGCCGCGGGAGCAGCAGAGCCCCAGCGCGCGCGCCGCCGAGCGGGTCACGCCGGCGAGGGCCTCGGCCGGGGTCAGGCCGAACAGGTTGCAGCCCATATTCATCATCAGGCGCAGGGACGCGAGCGGGCAGCTGCCCGGGTTCAGATCGGTGGACAGGGCCATGGACACGCCGGATGCGCGCAGCTTTTCCACCGGCGGCGCCTGGGTCTCGCGCAGCGTATAGAAGGCGCCGGGCAACAGCACCGCGACAGTGCCGCTGGCGGCCATGGCCGCCACATCGGCGTCGGTGATGTACTCGATATGGTCGACCGAAAGCGCGCTGGCTTTCGCGGCCATAGCGGTGGCGCCGGTGCGCGCCAGCTGCTCCGCGTGCACCTTTACCGGCAGATCGAGTTTCTTCGCACAGTCGATCACCCGCTGACACTGCTCGACAGAGAAGGCGATGGATTCGCAGAACATATCCACCGCATCGGCCAGCTGCTCCTTGGCTACCGCCGGCAGAATTTCCTCGCACACCAGGTCGATATATTCGTCCGGGCGGCCGTCGTATTCCGGCGGCAGCGCGTGGGCAGCCAGACAGGTGGTGACGATTTCCACCGGGTGGTGCTGGCCCAGGCGGCGCGCGGTGCGCAGCTGTTTCAGCTCGGTGTCCAGATCCAGGCCGTAGCCGGATTTGATCTCCACCGTGGTCACGCCCTCGGCCATCAGCGCCTTCAGGCGCGGCTCTGCGGCGCGGTACAGCTGCTCGGCGCTGGCCGCGCGGGTGGCGCGCACGGTGGACACTATGCCGCCGCCGGACCGCGCCACCTCCTCGTAGCTCTCGCCACCGAGGCGGCGGGCGAATTCCGACGCGCGGTGACCGCCGTAGACCAGGTGGGTGTGGCAATCGATCAGGCCCGGCGTCAGCCACTGGCCCTCGCCGTCGAGGGTCTTGTCCGGCGCGCAGTCCGGCAGCTCCCGGCGCGGCCCCAGCCACACGATCCTGCCCCCGGTCACCGCCACCGCGGCGTCTTCCACCGCGCCGTAGCCGCCGGGGAGCGACGGATCCATAGTGGCGGCGTGGACGTTGGTAATCAGCAAATCACAGCGTTCTGTCATAGATGCTCTTTCCCGGCGCTCGCACAGGACGGCCCCTTGCGGTGTCGGCGCGGCGCGGATTTCCTTTTTGTAACGATAGACGCTCGGTTATGTGGACGAGCGGTTCTCAAAATTCGGCTCCTACAGGCACTCTCGCAGCCAACACTCTGGCTTGACAGCGATCCTCGAGGCGACGATAGTTGCCACAACCTTGTATATACAACCATATACAAGCTGAAGTCGCACTTTACCGAAGTCCATGAATACTGCAAGAGAACCCAATACCGGCGAACCCCGCTACGCGGCCATCAAGCGCCATATCCGCCGCCAGATCGAGACGGGGGCCTGGCCGGTGCATTTCCGCGTGCCGTCTGAAAACGATCTCGCCCGGAAGTTCAGCGTCAGCCGCATGACCGCGCGCCGCGCGCTGAGCGAGCTGACCGACGAGGGGGTGCTGATGCGCTCCCAGGGGCTCGGTACCTTCGTCGCCGAGCCGGTGCCGGCGGGCTCGCTGCTGGAGGTGCGCAATATCGCCGACGAGATCTCCGCCCGCGGCCACAGTTATAGCAACCGCATTCTATTGTTGCAGGAGTGCGAGGCCGCGGCCGATGTGGCCCGCGCCCTCGACATCCCGGAGGGCGCGCGCGTCTTCCACTCGATCATAGTGCACTGCGACAACGGTCTGCCGATCCAGTGGGAGGAGCGCTTCACCAACCCCGCGCTGGCACCGGACTATCTGCAGCAGGATTTCAGCGCAACCACGCCCAACGCCTACCTGTCCCGGGTGGCGCCGCTCGTCGAAGCGGACACCACGGTGGAGGCGATAGCCGCGGATACGGCCATCGGCGCAGCGCTGGACATAGAAGCGGGCAGCGCCTGCCTGCAGATCTGGCGGCGCACCAAGAGCAGCGCCGGCACCGTGAGCTTTGCGCGGCTGGTGCACCCGGGCAACCGCTATCGCCTCGGCGCCCAGCTCCGATTTTAGAAATTCGCGGTAGGAGCGGCCGCTCCTACAAAAACTGCAACTGACGCCTTCGAGAAAAAATTTGCGAGGAACTTATGACCGACAAACGCCACGACCCGAGCCGCAAGATCGCCGCGCCCACCGGCACCCAGCTGAACGCCAAGAGCTGGCTCACCGAGGCGCCGCTGCGCATGCTGATGAACAACCTGCACCCGGACGTGGCCGAGCGCCCGGAAGATCTCGTCGTCTACGGCGGTATCGGCCGCGCCGCGCGCGACTGGGCCTGCTACGACAAGATCGTCGAGGTGCTGAAACGCCTCGAGGACGACGAGACGCTGCTGGTGCAGTCCGGCAAGCCGGTGGGCGTGTTCAAGACCCACGCCGACGCGCCGCGGGTGCTGATCGCCAACTCCAACCTGGTGCCCCACTGGGCCAACTGGGAGCACTTCAACGAGCTGGATAAGAAGGGCCTGATGATGTACGGCCAGATGACCGCCGGCTCCTGGATCTATATCGGTTCCCAGGGCATTGTGCAGGGCACCTACGAGACCTTTGCCGCGGTGGCGCGCCAGCATTTCGACGGCGAATCCAAAGGCCGCTGGATTCTGACCGGCGGCCTCGGCGGTATGGGCGGCGCCCAGCCGCTGGCGGCGACCATGGCCGGTTTCAGCATGATCGCGGTGGAGTGCGACGAGACCCGTATCGACTTCCGCCTGCGCACCGGCTATCTGGACAGGAAGGCCAAGAGCCTCGACGAGGCGCTGCAGATTGTCGAAGCGGCGCAAGAGAAAGGCGAGGCAATTTCCGTCGGCCTGCTCGGCAACTGCGCGGATATTTTCCCGGAAATCGTCGCGCGCAATATCCTGCCGGACGCGGTCACCGACCAGACCTCCGCGCACGATCCGCTGAACGGCTACCTGCCGAAGGGCTGGACCCTGGAGCAGGCCGCCGAGATGCGCCAAAAAGACCCGGCACTGGTGGTCAAGGAGGCGAAGAAATCCATGGCCATCCAGGTCGAGGCGATGCTGACACTACAGAAGCGCGGCGCCGCGACCCTGGACTACGGCAACAACATCCGCCAGATGGCCTTCGAGGAGGGTGTTAAGAACGCCTTCGATTTCCCCGGTTTCGTACCCGCCTATATACGCCCGCTCTTCTGCGAGGGCATAGGCCCCTTCCGCTGGGCGGCGCTGTCCGGCAACCCGGAGGATATCTACAAGACAGACGCCAAGGTGAAAGAGCTGATTCCGGACAACCCGCAGCTGCACAACTGGCTCGACATGGCCCGCGAGCGCATCCAGTTCCAGGGTCTGCCGGCGCGCATCTGCTGGGTGGGCCTGAAGGACCGCGCGCGCCTGGCGCTGGCCTTCAACGAGATGGTCGCCAGCGGCGAGCTGGAAGCGCCGGTGGTGATCGGCCGCGACCACCTGGACTCGGGTTCGGTGGCCAGCCCCAACCGCGAGACGGAATCCATGCTGGACGGCTCCGACGCCGTGTCCGACTGGCCGCTGCTGAACGCGCTGCTGAACACCGCCTCCGGCGCCACCTGGGTGTCCCTGCACCACGGCGGCGGCGTCGGCATGGGCTTTTCCCAGCACGCCGGTGTCGTGATCGTCTGTGACGGCACCGAAGCGGCGCGCAAACGCATCGAGCGCGTGCTGTGGAACGACCCGGCTACCGGCGTGATGCGCCACGCGGATGCGGGCTACGAAATTGCGAAGCAATGCGCACGGGAGCAGGGCCTGGACCTGCCGATGCTGAAAGACTGATTCTGAGTATTTTCCCCTGTAGGAGCGGCCCATGGCCGCGCTTGGCCTTTGCCAAGCGGAAAAATCTATCGCGGCCATGGGCCGCTCCTACAGGTGAGCCACGAACGAACACAATATTTGAGTGAGAGTTTTATGTACCGACTGGAAATCGATCCCGGCCAGCTGAGCCTCGCGCAGCTGCGCCGCGTCGCGCGTGAGCCGGTGACACTGTCGCTGGCGAAGGACGCCTACCCTGCCATAGAGGCCGCGGCCAAAACAGTCGCGCAGGTGCTGAGCGAGGGCCGCACCGTCTACGGCATCAACACCGGCTTCGGCCTGCTGGCGAACACGCGCATCGAAAAGAAAGATCTGGAAAACCTGCAGCGCGCGATAGTGCTAAGCCACGCCGCCGGCACCGGCAACTTTATGGATGAGGCCACGGTGCGCCTGCTGATGGTGCTGAAAATCAACTCCCTCGCGCGCGGTTTTTCCGGCGTGCGCCCGGAGCTGATCGAGGCGCTGATTGCACTGGTCAACGCCGAGGTTTTCCCGGCGATTCCGGAGAAGGGTTCCGTCGGCGCCTCCGGCGACCTGGCGCCGCTGGCGCATATGAGCGTGGTGCTGCTGGGCGAGGGCGAGGTGTTTATCGGCGGCGAGCGCAAGCCGGCCATCGATGGCCTGAATAAGGCCGGCCTGGAACCGATGACCCTGGCGCCGAAAGAGGGCCTGGCGCTGCTGAACGGCACCCAGGCCTCCACCGCCTTCGCGCTGCTGGGCCTGTTCGCGGCCGAGGACCTGTTCGCCGGCGGCCTGGTCACCGGCGCCCTGTCCCTGGAGGCGGCCAAGGGTTCGCGCCGCCCGTTCGACGACCGCATCCACGCGGCGCGCGGTCAGAAGGCGCAGCGCGAGGTGGCGGCCGCCTACCGCGATCTGCTCGGTGACAGCAGCCAGATCGGCGACTCGCACCAGTTCTGCGAAAAAGTGCAGGATCCCTATTCTCTGCGCTGCCAGCCCCAGGTGATGGGCGCCTGCCTGCAGCAGATCCGCTTCGCCGCCGAGGTGCTGCTGGCGGAGGCCAACGGTGTATCCGACAACCCGCTGGTATTCACCGACGAGGAGAATCCGCAAAACTCCGACATCATCTCCGGTGGCAACTTCCACGCCGAGCCGGTGGCCATGGCCGCCGACAACCTGGCCCTGGCGCTGGCGGAAATCGGCGCGCTGTCGGAGCGGCGCATGGCGCTGCTGATCGACACCAACCTGTCCGGCCTGCCGCCCTTCCTGGTGGAAAACGGCGGCGTCAACTCCGGCTTTATGATCGCCCAGGTGACCTCGGCGGCACTGGCCAGCGAGAACAAGACCTTCGCCCACCCGGCCAGCGTCGACTCGCTGCCCACCTCCGCCAACCAGGAGGACCATGTGTCCATGGCCACCTTCGCCGGCCGCCGCCTGCGGGATATGGCCGAAAACACCTGCGGCATACTCGCGGTGGAGCTGCTGGCCGCCTGCCAGGGTCTGGACTTCCGCGCACCGCTGAAGACCACGGCAAAACTGGAAGAGGCCAAGGGCAAGCTGCGCGAGCGGGTGACCTTCTACGACAAGGACCGCTACTTCGCGCCGGATATCGAAGAGGCCAAACAGCTGCTGGCCGGCGCGGACTATCTGCGGTTTGTTGATCCGCAGCTACTGCCCAGCACCCACTGAGACTTTCCCTCCCGCGCAAAAAGGCGCCGCTTTTACGCGGCGCCTTTTCTTTTTCAGCCCCGCACCGGGACAAAAAATCCCCGCAAGGAGGAAATTTGCGCCAAGCCTGCTAGGCTGATTAGTAGACGTTTTATCCGCCAACCGGCGCGGAGGTCTCAATGAAACGGCTGCCCGAGAGGCTGCTGCTGTCCGGCGCATGCTGCGCGCTGGTGGCCGCGGCCGCCCTGTCGCTGCCGGCCTGCAACGGCAGCGGCTACACCGCCCGCAGCACCACGGTGAGCGGCAGAGCCTACTACCGGGTCGGTGGCCCCTACTATCACTGCCACCCCAACGGCGTCTGCCACAATGCGCGCCACCCCAACTACTACTGGAGCGGCGGCTACTACCGCCCCAGACCGCCCTACTACTACTACCCGCCGGTGAGACCGAGACCAAGGCCTTACTGACCGGCATCGTCTAATCCCAACCCCAGGCGAGCGACATGCAAGTGCCGCAGGGAATGCCTCAACCAATGGAGCATCCCACTACCGGAGAATGCGTTATGAACAGAGCAGTTAAAACCGGGCTTATCGCCGTCACGGTCTGCACCGCCCTGACCCTTGGCGCCTGTGTGACCGACGGCTACTACGGGAGCAGCTACTACTCCAGCTATCCCTACGTCTACCCATCCAGCAGCGTATCCTTCTACTACTCGTCACCGCGCTACTACCGCTACCGGTACCACCCGCGCTACCGCTACTACCGCTATGGCCGCCCCTATTACTACGGCCGCCCCTACTATCGCGGCTATCGCGGCCACTACCGCTACCGCGGCCGCCCCTATTACAACCGCCCCGGTTACCGTCCGGGCCGCCCCGGATACCGCCCGGGACGTCCGGGATACCATCGCCCCGCGCGCCCCAGCGGTGGACGTCATCGCCCGGCTTACCGGCGCTAGTTTCTAACGCGCACACGGCCCCGCCGCGACCGGCACAGAAATTGTTCCGAGCGCGGCGGGGCCACTATTTTTTCGAAGCGCCGATCCCTCTCATACCTTGGTCATACAGACCGCCCAATCCGCCGCTGATAGGATCTTCAAAACAATAAACGGGCATACCCTGCGACGCCGGCGAACGCCGCCTCAGGGTCTGACAGATACAGCCGCGGGAGTTGTCTGTGCAGCGGGAAAAAAAACAACCAGTATTGATCACCGGCTCCACCAGTGGCATAGGCCTCGCCATAGCGCACACCATGGCCGGGGCCGGCCACGCAGTGATGTTGCACGGCCTGGTGGCGCCCGAGCGGGGCCAGCAGCTGCGGCAACAGTTTTGCGAAACCTACCAGGTGGCGTGCGGCTTCAGCAGTGCGGACATCGCATCCGAGTCCGGCTGTGCACAGCTGCTGCGGGAGACCCGCGAGGCGCTCGGCAATCCCGGGGTGCTGGTCAACAACGCCGGCGTGCAATATACCGCTGAGGCGCAGGAGTTCCCCGCCGAGCAGTGGCACAGGATCCTGGCGATCAACCTGAGCGCCGCCTTTTTTCTCGCCCGTGATCTGCTGCCTGGCATGCGCGCCAATCGCTGGGGGCGCATCGTCAACATCGCCTCGGTACACGGCCTGGTGGCATCGGAACAAAAGGCCGCCTACTGCGCCGCCAAGCACGGCCTGATGGGGCTCACCAAAGTGCTGGCGCTGGAAAATGCCGAATACGGGATCACCGCCAACGCCATCTGCCCGGGCTGGGTGGAGACGCCGCTGATCCAGCCGCAGATAGAGGCCATCGCGCGGCGCGACGGTGTGGATTTCGAGTCGGCGCGCGCGCGGCTGATCGGAGCCAAACAACCGATAGCGGAAGCGACACAGCCCGAGGCCATCGGCGAGCTGGTCCTCTACCTGTGCGGCGACTTCGCCCGCACCATTACCGGCGCCTCCCTGCCGGTGGACGGCGGCTGGAGCGCACAGTAAGATTTCCACACCCGCACGGGGAGCCCGGGAATCCGCCGCGCACACGCCGCGCTTGTCGGGGCACCCCGCACTATGCCGATCGAAGGGGTGTGAAGTGAATTACCGACTGCTGATTGCCGACGACCACCCCCTCTACCGAGACGCCCTGGCGACGACCCTGTCGCGACACTTCCCCGACTGCGAACTGCTGCAGAGCGAAGACCTGCAGTCCACCCTGAATCACCTGCAAAACACCCCTGTCGACCTGCTGCTGCTGGATCTGAATATGCCCGGCAGCGAGGGGCTAAACGGCCTGGCGCAGATACGCAGCGACTACCCGGCGGTGCCGGTGGTGGTCGTCTCCGGCAGCGACAAAAATGCCGTGGTACAACAGGCGGCCGGCTTCGGTGCCAGCGGTTTCCTGTCGAAGACCGCAGAGCCCGGGGAAATCGCCCTCTGCATCGAGCGGGTGCTTGCCGGGGAGCAGTGGTTCAGCGAGGAGGCGCTACAGGGCGGCGGGGAAGTCGCACTGGCCGAACGCCTCGGGCGACTCACCCCACAGCAGCTGCGCATCTTCCAGATGATTGCCCAGGGGCTGCTGAACAAACAGATCGCCTACGAGCTGGAAATCACCGAGCCCACGGTAAAGAGCCATGTGACCGCGATACTGCGCAAACTGGAGCTGCGCGACCGCAAGCAGTTGATACGCGAGGCCCAGTCGCTGCTGCCCTAGCAGGCTGTTGAAAAAGGTCAGGGATGGCCTTTTTCAACAACCTGCTAGGGAACCTCTGATTAATTCGCTCCGAGGCTTTAAAGGCGCTCTACACCTGGGGGAGAAGCTCAAGTGATGGGGTGGACATTTCGAAACCGTCGGATACAGGGAAGTACTCGTGCGTTTTCGAAATGTCCACCCCATTGCTTGAGCGTCCCTGAACCCGCAACAGCGCTCACGCGAGTTAATCAGAGATTCCCTGGAGACCCGCGAATCTCTCCCTATTCCCGCAAAAGATTATTCGACGGCGCGCACAAATTCCGCGGCGTGCCGGTAGAATTTTTCACAGGCATCCGGCACGAGAGATTCCAGGTTCAGGAAGGCGTGGATCATATCGCCGAAGTGCAGCGATTCCGCCGCGACACCCGCCTCGCGGAGCTTGTGCAGATAGGCGATACCCTCGTCGCGCAGCGGGCAGAATTCCGCGGTGACCACCAGGGTCGCGGGCAGGTTTGCGGTAAACTCCCCGTACAGCGCCGAGGCGTCGCGGCGGTTTTCCGCCCCGCGGAAATAGTTGTCGAAATACCAGCCGATCTTCTCCTTTTCCAGCAGGTAGCCGCTGCCGTTTTCCTCGATCGAGGGCAGCTGCATCGTGTAGTCCAGGCTCGGGTAGATCAGCACCTGGGCCGCGACGCAGTGGCGCCCGTGCTGCAGCAGGCGGCTGGCAGCGGCGCAGAGGGCGCCACCGCCGGAATCGCCCATCAGGATCCAGCGGCCGTCGCTGGCGATATTTTTCCGCGCCAGCGCCGCGTCGAGGCCTTTCACGACCGCAAGCAGATCGCACAGAGCGGCCGGGTAGGGATTTTCCGGTGCCAGGCGGTAGTCCACCGACACCACCGTGCGTCCACAGCGCGCCGCGATGCGGCGGCATATGGGATCGTAAACGCTGACGCTGCCGGCCATATGGCCGCCGCCGTGGCAGTAGACGATACCCGGGCCAGGTGCGCAGTCCTCCTCGGCGGGCATATAGATACGCACCGGCACCGCGTATTGATCGCCGGGCACCAGGGTTTCGCAAACCGTCATTTCCGGCCCCGGCGCGACGAAGGTGCGCGTCAGGTTGGCGAGGCTCTCCCGCGCGCTGATCGGCGTCGGCTCAAATCCCGACGCCTTCAGTTTCGCCAACTGTTCGTTGACGCCGACCAGCCACTCGACGAGGTTTGGATTAAGCCGTCGCATTTTCTACTCCGTTTTCTATCTCGGCGGATTTTCTGCCGCTCTCCGGCAACAGGAAGGAGAACACAAACAGCGACGCGGAGCAGGCCACGGCGAAATAGGCCGCATATGCCGGCTCACCGCTGACGTCCGCCAGCCAGCCGGCAGCGACCATCAAGGCCGTCTCCACGCCGTAGGAAATGGACCAAAACATCGCGAAGGTCACCGTGATACGCGCCGGCGTCATCCCCGGCAGCTCCTGCGGCAGCGTCACCAGCGCGGTCATCGGCAGGAACATAAAGAAGCCGGCCAGGGCCGCGGCTCCGTAGGCGACGACGGGATTGCGGCTGGCCACCATCAGCGCGGCGAAAAGCACCAGCGCCAGGCCCGCATAACGCAGCACCGGCAGACGCAGCGGGTAGCGCTTGGTCACCACAATGCCGGCGACGGTGCCAACCATGCCGGCGGCAATCATCACCGCGGAGAGATGATTGCTGGCAACCGCGAAGCCGTCGATCAGCGGAAACAGTGCGAACACGGCGATATAACAGAAGAGTACGCCGCAGTAGGCCAGCGGCAGCCACCAGTTGAAGCCCTCGCGAATACCGCGACGCAGGCCGTAGTTTTCCTCCGCAGCGCCCTGCCCGCCGGCCAGAGGGAAGTTTTCCGCCGACAGCCACCAGAGCAGCGCCAGCGCCGCCACCATAACGCCGTAGAGAGCCACCACCGACGGCCAGCCGCCCATCCACGCCGCCAGCGCGCCGGTAGTCAGCAGTGCCACCAGGTTGCCGGTGTTAAAGGCGGCCGCGTTGATGCCGTTGATCAGCGGGCGCTCGCGGGCGGAAAAATAGTGCAACACCACCGGGTTGAAATACACGATCGCCAGCGCGCCGCCGAGCCCCAGCGCCAGCCGCGACAGCAGCCAGCTGCTGTAGTCACCGGCCAGAGCGCCGAGGCCGCCGGTGGCGATCAGCAGCATCGCCAGGGTAAACGCGCGCTTGGCCCCGAGGCGCATCAGCAGCATGGCCGCGGCCAGGTTGCCGACGATCTTCGCCAGGGTAATCACGTTGCTGCCCCAGGTGGCGTTGGTGAAGCCCTGCTCGCCGAAGTCCGCCTGAACCGCCGGCGTCAGTATGGCGCCGGATACCCAGGAGGCGGCGAACAGCGCATAGGCGGTGAACATCAGGGCTTCGAGAAAATATTTTTTCATTTTTTTGCTTCGATATTTGAGCGATGGAACTGGCAGGCTGCTGAAAAATACTTTTTCAGCAGCCTGCTAGGGTGCGCGGGCGGGACCCAGACCGCTATACGACCTTGGTCGCAGACGCCTGCTGTCGCTGCTTTTGCTGCGCCTGCAACAGCGCGCGCAGCGCCGCCGGGCGCAGGGGTTTCTGCAGGAACTGCCAGCCTTCGCGCTGGGCGCGGTTCTTGACCAGGTCGGTGTTTTCCGCCGAGATGATCACGCAGGGCACCGCCGCGCCCCAGCGCTCCATCAGCGCCCGCGCCAGATCTATACCATCGCAGGCGTCGTCCAGGTGGAAATCCATCAACAGCAGGTCGGGCCTTGCCAGCCGCAGCGCCTCGTCCCGGCCACTCGCGCACTCGACACTGCAGCCCCAGCCGCCGAGCAGCGCGCGCATCGCCTCCCGAATCGAGGGTTCATTGTCGACGCACAGCACCCGCAGCCGCAGCGCCAGCTGCGCGGGCGACAGCCGCGCGGGCGCCGGGGTTTGCCCGGGCGCTTCCTGTGTGCGCGGCAGGCGCACGCGGAAGACGCTGCCGCGCCCGGGGCGCGACGCCAGGTCGATGGGCGAGTCCAGCAGGCGGCACAGCCGCTCCACGGTAGCCAGGCCGAGGCCGTAGCCGTGCTCGCGCTCGACACCGCCGAGGCGGCAGAACTCGCGGAAGATATTGCGCTGCTGCGACGCATCGATACCGCAGCCGGTATCCCAGATTTCCAGGGAAACCGCGCCCCCTCTTTTGCGCGCGCCGATCAGCACGCCGCCGCGGCGCGTGTATTTGATCGCGTTGTCGAGCAGGTTCTGCACCACCCTGCGCAGCATTTTTTCGTCGCTCATCACCCACAGCCCGCTGCGCCGGTAGCGCAGCTCCAGATTGCGCGCCGCGGCGGCGAGGCGCGCCTGGTCCACCACCTCGGCCAGCACCTTGTCCAGCGCCGTGGGCTGGATACTCGGGTGAATGTCGCCGGCGTCCATGCGCGCTATCTGCAGCATATCGGTGATCAGCTGCTCCGCCGCCGCCAGCGCGCTGTCGGCACGGCTCAGCAGGTTGCGGCTGTCGTCGTCCAGCTGTCGCGCGCTGAGGGCGTCCAGGAACAGGCGGCTGGCGTTCAGCGGCTGCACCAGATCGTGGCTGGCGGCGGCGAGAAAGCGCGTCTTGCCGATACTCGCCGCCTGCAGCTGCTCGTTCAGAGTCTGCAGCGCCGCGGTGCGCTCGGCGACCTTCTGCTCCAGGGAGGTTTTCACCTCGGTCAGCTCGGCCAGGGCGCGCTGGTAATCCGACACATCCGCATAGGTGGTCACGAAGCCGCCGCCGGGCAGCGGATTGCCGCGGATCTCCAGCACGGTGCCGTCGGTGCGGTGGCGCTGCACCCGGTAGGCGGTGCCGGCCTTCAGGTGTTCGATCCTTTTCTGTACGTGCATCTCCACCGCGCCCGGCCCGCACTCGCCGCGACTGGCGTTGTAGCGCACCAGCTCCGCCACCGGCTGGCCGACGTAGATCATCGACGGCGGATAGCGGAACAACTCCACATAGCGCCGGTTCCAGGCCACCAGGTTCAGATTGGCATCCACTACCGAGATGCCCTGGTCGATATTGTCGATGCTGCTCTGCAACAGCCCGCGCCCGAACTGGTAGATGGCCGAGGCCTGCTCCAGGGTATCGGCGCCGGCGCCGCTGTGCTGGCGCACCAGGCGGCGCGCGCTGGTGCTGCCGACGATACCGGCGAGGATTTTCTCCACCGCCTCCCGGTAATCCCGGCTCGACTCCTCCTCGAGGCTGGCAAAGGTGCGCGCGGCCGCGTCGCCGCCGACAAAGAGGGCCAGCAGTTCGCGCAGCTGCGCCCTGTCCACCGGCGTGTCATCGGCACCGGCGCCGTGCGGGCTCCGCAGGGCCGCCCACTTGGACACCAGCAGCAGGGCCGCGCAGTTCAGGCCCAGGCCGAACACACAGGTGATCGACAGGGCGCTCCAGCGCAGGCCGAGCCAGTGCGCCAGCAGGTCCGCCTCGCCGACCGCCGCCGGCAGCGCCGACAGGGCCCAGACCAGCGCGCCGGCGGCGAGCCCGGCGACGACCCCGGCGGCGCGCGGGCGCGGCCAATGTTTGGGCCAACAGGCGGCGGCGATCATGGCCGGCGCCAGCTGCGCCACCAGCGCCAACGACAGCAGGCCGAAGGTGCCCAGGCGCACGCCGGCGCCAATGGCCTCGTTGACCGCGAAGGCGGCCAGCATGATCAGCGCGATGATGGCGCGGCGCACGCGGCGCAGATCCGTCCCCAGCGCGCGTCCGCTGCGGCGCGACTGCAGCCGCTGCAGCCACAGGGGCACCACCATGGTGTTGGCGATCATCGTCGACAGGGCGATAGTCGCGATGATGACCATGCTGGAGCCGGCGGAGAGGCCGCCGATAAACGCCAGCAGCGACAGCCATTCGGAACCGCCGTGCAGCGGGATACCGAGCACGAAGCGCTCCGGGTTGCCGTAGGGGCCGCCGTCCCCCTGGGGCAGCCACACGAGGCCGCCGTAACCCACCACCAGTATCGCCACCGACAGTATGCCCAGATACAGGGGGATCAGCTTCCTGACCGGCCCTATATCCCGTTCGCCGTCGCTCTCGATCATCAGGATATGGAACTGCCGCGGCAGGCAGAACATGGCCGCCATACCCAGTACCACCACGGCGAAATAACCGGTATCCGCCGGGCGGGCTTCCGCGAGCTGCGCTACCCGCTCGCTGGCGAGCGCCGCGCGCGCCAGGTCCGCGGCGCCGTCGAAGGCGCTGCCGAGCACGAACCAGGCCACGGCGACGAAGGCCCCCATCTTGACCAGCGCCTCGAAGGCCACCGCCAGCAGCATGCCGTTGCGGTGCACACTGCTGTCGATATGGCGGGTGCCGAACAGCAGCGCGAACAGGCCCAGGGTCGCGCTGACGATCGCCGCGACCACCGACGAATCAATGTCTCCACTGTCGGCCAGAAACAGAAAACTGTCCGCTACCGCGCGCAGCTGCAGCGCCAGATAGGGCAATACCGCGACCAGGGCGAGCAGGGCGACCGCCGCCGCCAGCCACTGGGAACCGCCGAACTGGGCGCTGATAAAGTCGGCGATGGAGGTGGAGCCCTGGCGCTTGCACAGGCGCACGAAGCGGGCCAGAAGCGGCGCGCCGACAATCAGCATCAGGCTGGCGCCGACGAACGTCGGCGGCAGCAGCCAGCCCTCCTCCACCGCCTGGGCCGGGGTGCCGAAAAACATCCAGGCGCTGGTGTAGGTGCCGGCCAGGGCCAGCAGCAGCGGTTTGATCGGGCGCAGGCGCGCCGCCGGCAACCGGTCGCCCCAGAAGGCGATGGCAAACAGCAGCGTCAGGTAGCCCAGCGCGACGGCGGCCAGGGTGGTCAGGCTAAACAAGCGGGTACACCGTTTTTATCTGCGTTATTCTTGCCTGAGACCTTACCCCAGCGGCTGTTTTTTGTCCTCCATCCCGGCCCGTCTCTCCGTCATACCTTGGTCTAGCAGGCAAATGGACCAAGGCCCGATAGAGTGGCAGCTACGAGACTTATAAAAACCATAAATTTGGTGATTGGAGAGAGCCATGACCAGAACGATAAAGAGCGCAACCAAGTTCCACCCCCTGGCCGCAGGCATCATGCTCGCCTGCGGCGCCGGCCTGACCCACGCCGAAGCCGCCCTCGAGGAAGTCACCGTGACCGCACAGAAGCGCGAGCAGTCGCTGCAGGAGGTGCCGGTGGCGGTGACGGCTATCGGCGAGGATGCGTTGATGCAGAACGGCATCAGCGACCTGACCGATATTCAGAAGCTGTCCCCGAATACCACCCTGCAGGTCGGCCGCGGCACCAACTCCACCCTGACCGCATTTATTCGCGGTATCGGCCAGCAGGACCCGCTGTGGGGTTTCGAACCGGGTGTCGGTATCTATGTGGACGACATCTATATAGCCCGCCCGCAGGGCGCAGTACTGGATATTCTCGATGTGCAGCGGGTGGAAGTGCTGCGCGGTCCGCAGGGCACCCTGTACGGCAAGAACACCATCGGCGGCGCGGTGAAATATGTCACCAAGAAAATGTCCGGCGACACCCGCGTTTCCATCGGCGGCGCCCTCGGCAGCTACAACCAGCGCGACCTGAAAGTGGCCGCCTCCACCGAAATCGCCGACGGCATTTACATCGGCGGTGCCATCGCCAGCTTCCAGCGCGACGGCTACGGCGAGAATGTGATTACCGGCGATGAGCAGTACAACAAAGATATTTTCAGTGGCCGCGTGGCGCTGGAGTTCAACCCGAGCGACACCCTGTGGATTCGCCTGGCCGCAGACCAGACCCGAGACGACTCCGCCCCCAAACACGGCCACCGCTTCGCCCCGGGCCTGGGAGGCGAACCACTTCTCGACAGCGTCTACGATACCGAATCCAATATGCTCTACGACAACAGGGTGGAAACCAGTGGAGCCTCCCTGACCGCCGAGTGGCAGCTGTCGGACAGCGTAACGGTGAAATCCATCACCGCCCACCGTGAGGGCGAAACCGAAACCGCGATCGATTTCGACAGCGTCAACCGTCCCGATTTCGATGTGCCGGCCTTCTACGAGGACGACCAGACCACCCAGGAATTCCAGCTGAACTGGAGCGGCGACAATGCGGATCTGGTCAGCGGGCTCTACTATTACACTGGCACTGCGGCCGGCGCCTTCGATGCGGTGCTGGGATATCTGGAAAATGTCATCGGCTTCCCATTGACCCAGCAGGTGGCCGGCTCGGTGGACACCACCAGCCTGTCCGCCTATGCCCACTACAACTGGCGCTTCGCACCCGACTGGAACCTGAGCCTGGGCGGCCGCTACACTCGCGACGAAAAGGATGCGGAGGTCTTCAAGGGCAACTTTATCGGCGTCTACAGCCCGCTGTTTGCCGGCAAGTACAATCCCGGCCAGCCGGCAACGGTATTCGCCGGAGCGCTAACCGACTACGAGAACAGCAAAAGCTGGAGCGAGTTTACCCCTCACCTGGGTCTCGACTACCAAATCGACGACGAGACCATGGTGTACGCCAGCTACAGCGCCGGCTTCAAGAGCGGCGGCTTCGATATGCGCGGCGACGCGAGCACACTGCCATCCACCGTCGACGGCTTCGATCCGGAAACTGTGGATACCTACGAATTCGGTATCAAGACAGACCTGTTTGAAAACCGCCTGCGCCTGAATGCAGCCGCCTTCCGCGCCGACTACAAGGATATGCAGGTGACAGTGCAGGCATTTAATCCGGGCGGCGGATTTACCAGCGCCGTGCTGAACGCCGGTGAGGCGCGCATCCAGGGCCTGGAACTGGAGGCCAGCCTGGCAGTGACCGACAACCTGCTCGCCAACCTATCTCTCGGCTATGCGGACGCCGAGTTTCTGGAATTTATTACCGGTGGTGTCGACGTGGCGGACGAGCGCGACATGCAGAACACCCCGGATACCACCGCCATGTTCCAGCTGAATTACTCGCTGCCGATGTCGAACGGTGCAGAAATCGTCATCAACCCGACGGTTTCCTACCGCGCCGACACGCAGATCTTCGAGACGCCGAGCATCCTCGACCAGGAGGCCTATACGCTGGTCGACATGACCGCGACCTACTACAGCGCGGATGGAAACTGGAATCTTGGCTTGGTCGGCAAGAACCTGACCGACGAGGAATACCGCATCGCCGGCTACGCCTTTGGCGGCGCCTTCGATACCGGATTCTACGGCGCCCCGCGCACCATTGCGCTGTCGGCCAACTACAACTTCTAAAAGCGCGTATCAGTCAGCAGAGTACTGCATCTCCTTATCCGCGGAGTGGTTTTCGCGGAAGCTCAGTGAGCACAAGCTTGCCGCCGTCTCTACGGCGGCTTTTTTGTGCACGGACCAAACGTGTCGCCGCTTTACACAAATTGGCGCCAAATACCCCACTATGACGGCTGCTTCCTCTAGGCTGATACAGAGCGCGGACAAATTCCGCGCCTTTTTAAACGAGTCACGAGGTATCTGCGGTGCAGAAATTGCGTTGTATTCTGCTGGCCGTGGCCCTGGCGACAGGAGTCGCCGGTTGTTCGACAACCGCGCCCGAAGGAACCCCCACAGCACTGAACCTGAACGGTCAGAAATTTCACTGTGTCGAACAGGAGCTGGAAACCAAGATACTGGTGCGCTGCGTGCGCGCCTCGTAAAGCCCGCTCGACACGATCCCGCTCCTGCTGGCTTTCAGTCCACCCGCACTATGCGCAGCGTATCGGTATGGCCGCCGATATCCTGGTGGTAGCCGCGGGATACCAGCACGAAGTCGCCGGGCGCCAGCAGGTGGCGCTGCTTCAGGTGGTCTATGGCCTGGCGGTCCCGGGACGGGCCGTCCATCCCCTCCACGTCCATCAGCACCGGGTCCACGCCGCGGTACAGGGCCACGCGGCTGCAGCTGCTGCGGTGGCGGCAGAAGGCGAAGATGGGAATGTCCGAACGCACCCGCGACATCAGCAGCGCCGTGTTGCCGGTTTCCGTCTGGCAGATGATGGCCTTGATATCGCGGCAGTGATTGGCGATGACCATCGCGGCCATCGCGATACAGGCATCGCCGGCGGGGAATTCCCGCGGATAGGTGCCCTGCATGATTTTGGGCGGGCGGCGCCGGGCGCGGTGCTTCTCGGCGCCGACGATCACATCCGCCATATGCTCGACCGTCTCCACCGGGTAGTCGCCGGCGGCGGTCTCCGCCGACAGCATCACCGCGTCGGTGCCGTCCAGCACCGCGTTGGCCACGTCGCACACCTCGGCGCGGGTCGGCACCGGATTCGAGATCATCGACTCCATCATCTGCGTGGCGATGATGGACACCCGGTTCAGGCGCCGGGCGCGTCGGATCAGATGCTTCTGCACCCCCATCAGCTCCGCATCGCCGATCTCCACGGCCAGGTCCCCGCGCGCGACCATGATCGCGTCGCTGGCGAGTATCAGCGCCTCCAGCTGCGCCTCGTCCGCCACCGCCTCGGCGCGCTCAATCTTGGCGACGACATGCGCGCCGCCGCCGGCTTCGCGCAACAGCCGGCGCGCCGTTTCGATATCCGCGGCATCCCGGGGGAAGGACACCGCCAGGTAGTCCAGCGCCAGTTCCGCGGCCACCGCTATGTCTGCGCGGTCTTTCCGCGTCAGCGCCGGCGCCGTGAGGCCGCCGCCGAGCTTGTTGATGCCCTTGTTGTTGGACAGCCAGCCGCCCACCTCCACCCGCGTGTGCAGCGCGCGGCCGTCGATGCGCTCCACCTGCAGGCGCAGGCGGCCATCGTCCAGCAGCAGTATGTCGCCGGCGGCGCAATCGTCGGCCAGAGCCGCGTAGTCCACCGATACCCCCCGCACATTGCCGCCGCCCGCGGGCCAGTCCGGGTCCAGCGTGAACGCGGCGTCCTTTTCCAACCGCACGCGGCCCTCGCTGAACCTGCCCACGCGTATCTTGGGCCCCTGCAGATCGCCCAGCACCGCCACATGGCGGCCCTGGCGCGCGGCCTCCTCGCGCACCTCCGCGGCGCGGCGGCGGTGGTCCGCGGCCAGGCCGTGGGAGAAATTGAGGCGCACTGTGTCCACGCCGGCCGCGATCAGCTTGCGCAGAATGCCGGCCTTGTCGGTTGCGGGCCCCAGGGTGGCGACGATCTTGGTGCGTCTTGGCATATCGGTCACTTCCGTGTGCTTGCCGGCTCGCGCTCCGGCGCTATTGCAAGCATAGCTTGGCGCCGTGCTCCTCTCCCCGCGGCACACAGCGACTAAGCTCTAAGGGCTGGAAAACCGGACAGGCGGCCGGCGGATGCCGGCGCGCGGGGACTGACAGGGAGCGGCGAGTCGATGAGCAGATTTATGCAACTGTGGCTGCTGGGCGCGGTGCTGGTTGCGGGCGGCTGTCTGGGTATCGGCACCGAGACGGCCCCGGTGATCCAGTCCGCCGGCAACCTCAATGCCGTGTGCGGCAACAAGTGGGAGCTGAAGCGCCTGCGCATCAACGGCGAGGCGGTCCCCATCGAGGAGACCAGCCGCTTCACCTTCCTGTGCAACCGCGAGGGCAATGTGATGGGCAAGAGCGGTATCAACACCTATCGCGGGGCCATGCAGATCACCGACAACGGCCAGCTGCTGTGGGATACCAGCACTTTCGCGTCGACCAAAATGGCCGGCCCGGAAGCACTGATGCAGCAGGAAAACGCCTACCTGCGCGCCCTGGCCGGCACCCGCCAGGCCTTTACCAAATCCGGCGGTGCCCGGCTGATCCTGCGCGATGCCTCGGGCGATATCTACATAGAGTATGTCAAGGTCGGACCTTGAACGCGGCCACAGACGGTCCGGCCTTTTTAGGGTTAAATATCACAAAAATAACGAGACCTGCCTCATGCCGCGTATCCGCACACGCCTGCTGTCATTGATTCCGCTTGCACTGTTGCTGCCCCTGGCGGGCTGCGCCAGCCTGGACGATTCCGGGCTGGCCGAGGGCGATGCGGAGTCGTCGGTGTGTGAACACCAGTGGCTGCTGGAGAGCCTGTCAGTGGACGGGCGCGAGCACCGCTCGCGGCTGCTGTGGAAGAAACTGTGGCGCGACCGCCCCTATTTCACCTGCGATAAACTCGGCTATGTGCGCGGCAGCGCCGGCTCCAACCCCTACCTGGGCCGCTTTTCGCTCTCCGCAAGCGGGGAGATCTCCTGGCCCCAGGTTCCGGCCATTTCGCGCATGAGCGACCTCCGCGACAGTAGCGAACTGGAGCGGGACTATCTGAAGGCGCTGCCGCAGACCGACAGCCTGAGAGTCGAAGGCGATTTCCTGATACTGCAGAGTGCAGGCGGGGAGACGCGGCTCGAATTCAAACGCGCCGAGGCCGTTGCCGAGTAAATTCGCACTGCGGGATCGCGTCACGCGCCAAACCGCAATAGCGGACGCAGGCGGCGGGAAGTGAATAAAAAACGGCGGCCGGAGCGGCCGCCAGGAATGCACAATCACAATCAAGAAGGGTCAGGGTTCGCGCCGGGCGAACAAGAGAGAAGACAACGCCGCGCCAAATCGCTACAAGTATCTCGCGGGGCCCTGTGATTGCATCCTAATAGGCGGGTGTGACAAAAAGATGACAGGCCGCAAGGGAACCTCTGAATAACGCCATGGCCTCTCTGGCTTTCAGAGCGGTTCACAATCAAGGCGCGACTTTGCAAGAATGTCTAGACCTTTCAAAAAGTCGCAACGCAGAGTGTGGATCGCTCTGAAAGCCCCGCAGGGCGGGCCCTGAAGCATGCATCTGCGGCGTTGCCGCTCTTGCAAAGGACCGGGCCATTCGCTGCGAGCCGCGCCTTGCATCTGCACGCTTCAGGGCCCGCAGAGAGGCTATGGCGTTATTCAGAGGTTCCCAAGGCTATTTGCGCCGCTGGTGCCGCTCCAGGTTTTCCTGGCGCCTGCGCTCGCTCTTGCGCAACAGCACATAGGTTGCACCCAGGCCGCCGTGCTGTTTCTGCGCGCTGTGGAAAGCGAGCACCTCGTGCAGCTGCGGCAGCCAGTGATTGACGCAGCTCTTCAGCAGTGCCGGCTGCTTGCGCCCCTCGCCCTTGCCGTGGGTGATCAGCGCGCAGCGCACATCCGCCTCGACACAGTCGCGCACGAATTCCAGCACCGCGCGGCGCGCCAGTTCCACCGTGTGGCGGTGCAGGTCGAGGCGCGCATCCACCGGGTATTTGCCCAGGCGCAGGTTGCGGTAGACGCCGTTCTGCACGCCATCGCGCTTGAATTCGAGCGGATCCCAGGGATCCACCGGTTCGACGAACTCACCGGAGAGCGGATTCAGTTCGCGCGCGGTCTCCTGCACCGCCGCCTCGCGGCGCGCGCGCTGGCTCAGGCCCGCATTGCGCGGCGCCTTCTTCAACGCCACGCGGGGCTCCTGCGCCAGGGGCTTTACGTCGCCCAACAGGCCCAGGGCCTGGTGAAAAACTTCGCTGTCGCTGGACATACTACCCCCCAGCCCAATTACGGTTCGAGAAAGAGATCCACCGCCAGTTGATCGGCCTTGGCCGGATTGTGCGCATATCCGGTAAAGTCGCTGACGCCGCGCTCGCCCAGCAGCTCTTCGTCGATCAACTGGCGCCCACTGAGCGCGTTGTTCTCGGTGATCAGCACTTCGTAGGCGGCATCGGCCATCACCGCCGGCTTGCGGCTCTGCTCGAACATCTCGCGGTTGCCCACCGCAAACTCGATAGCCGCGGTGGCGACCAAGGTGCGCGGCCACAGGGTGGCGACACTGACGCCCGCCTCGCGCAGCTCCTCCGCCAGGCCCATGCTCAGGATGGTCATGCCAAACTTCGACAGCGCGTAGGGCGCAAAAGGTCCGAGCCACTTGGGCTGTAGGTTCAGCGGCGGCGACAGGCTGAGGATATGGCCGTTGCCCGACTGCTTCAGGTAGGGCATCGCCAGGTGCGCGGTCAGGTAGACGGCGCGGCTGTTGATGCTCTGCATCAGATCGTAGCGCTTCGGCGGGGTGGACTCGACATTGGTCAGGTTGATCGCGCCGGCGTTGTTCACCACCGCATCGATACCGCCGAACGCCTCCGCGGCCCGCTGCATCGCCTCGGCGACCCGCTTCTCGTCGCGCACATCCACCTGCAGCGGCAGCGCCCTGCCGCCGGCGGCCTCCACCTCCTCCGCCACCGAGTGGATGGTGCCGGGCAGCTTCGGGTGCGGCTCGGCGGACTTGGCGGCGATGACGATATTGGCCCCGTCCGCGGCGCATTTGAGCGCTATCGCGCGGCCTATGCCGCGGCTGGCGCCGGTGATGAAAATCGTGCGCCCCTTCAGGGCGCCGGTATTCTCGGTCAGGGTGATAAATGTTTCACTCACTATCGGCCTCCGGGACAATGACTGCCGGGCTGTAAATGTCCTTGAACTCTTTCGGCATCCGCTTCGGTTTGCCGCTGGACAGCTCGATACACACCATCTGCCACTGGGCGCGCAGCAGCAGCGCCTCGTCGGAGGCGCGGAACACCTGGAAGCGGCGGGTTATATTCAGGCGCCCGTCCACCCGGGTGAGCCAGGTGCCGAACAGCAGTTCGTCGCCCTCCCTGGCCGCCAGTATATAGTCGTACTCGGCGTGACGGATGGCCATACCGCGGTCGAGACCCTGGTAACTGCTGACATCCAGCCCCAGCGCCACGCTGTGGGCCCAGGCGGCGCGCTCGCACCAGCGCACATACTCGGCGTTGTTGGCGTGGTGCAGGCCGTCCACGTGTTGCGGCTCCACGGTGACTCTCCACACGAAGGGCCGCGGCAAATCCCACTGCATTGGCGTTCAATCCCAACCGCTTGAATGCCTGGGAGACTATGGGATAGCGAGGTCCGGGGCAAGGTCGGGACTCGGGACACGAAGGAATCACACAGCCAGATGCGAAGGCCCAGCCGCCACCAAACTCGATCTAATCACCCAAACGCAACAAAACGGCAGGGATTGCCGTTTTGCACAGCCGAAGACTGCCCACAGGGTGAGGGCCGGGGACGGCCCAAATGAAAAAGGCCCCGACTGGGGCCTTTTCGATTCAGAGCGGCGAAGCGATCAGGCTTCGGCCTGCGCTTCCTTGGCGCCTTCCGCCTGCTTCTGCGCCTGGGCCAGGGCCGCGGCGAAGAGGGCGTCGAAGTTGATCGGCGGCAGCATCAGGGCCGGGAAGGAGCCCTTGGTCACCACGTTGTCCACGACCTCGCGGGCGTAGGGGAAGAGGATCTGCGGGCAGGCGGTGTTCAGCGCCTGGGCCAGCTGCTGGCCCTCCAGCCCCTTGATGGTGAAGAGGCCGGCCTGCTTCACTTCCACCAGGAAGGCGGTCTCTTCTTCCAGCTTGACGGTGATGGTCAGGGTCAGCGCCACTTCATACAGATCTTCGTCGATCTTGGCGGTCTTGGTGTTCAGTTCCTGGTTGACCTGGGGCTTCCACTGCTTCTTGAAGACCTCGGCACCCATCGGGGTCTCGAAGGAGAGGTCTTTCAGGTAGATGCGCTGCATCGCGAATTGTACTTGCGGGGCCTCTGAGTTTGCCGCTGCGCCGTTTTGTTCTTCAGCCATGTCAATGCCTGTTCTCGATATAAGTGGTTTATTTCTGCCTTCCGTGAGAAAGACTCCCTGTATGAGTCTCTCAAATGGGGCCTTCGAATACCGTTTCAAGGCCGGAATAATGAATTTATCGCGCGATTCTTCCCCGCGTCTTCAGCCGCTCAACAGCCTGTCCAACTGGCCGCCGCGCGCCAGGGCCATCACCTCGTCGCAGCCGCCCACATGGTGGTCGCCGATCCAGATCTGCGGCACCGTGTGGCGGCCCGCCTTGGCGGCCATCTGCGCGCGCAGATCCGGGTTGCCGTCCACCGCTATCTCCCGGTATTGCGCCCCTTTGCTGTCGAGCAGTTGCTTGGCGCGGATGCAGTAGGGGCAGAAACGGGTGGTGTAGATAACGACTTCTTTCACAACGCCTTCTCTTTCAACACCGGCGCGGCACGGGCCGCGCCCTCGGTCAGCTCTTTACCAACGGCAGATTCTGGTTGGCCCACTCGGTCATGCCGCCCTGCAGGCGCCGCACCTGAAAGCCCTGCTGCTTCAGCAGCCGGCCCACCGCGCCCGCGTGCTGGCCCAGCTTATCGGCCACGATCAGCGGCTTGTCCTTGAACGGCGCCAGCTCGCCGATGCGGGCGGCCACCTCGCCGTGTGGAATGTGCACCGCATCGACGATATGGCCGGCGCTGAACTCGCTGCGGTCGCGCACATCCAGCACCCGCGCACCCTCGCTGTTGATCAGCTTGGTGACCTCGTGCACCGAGGCCGGAGTGCCGGCCCTGTGGCGCTCACTCAGCGCAAAGGCGTACAGCAGTACCACCAGCAGGCTGACCAGCAGCCACTGCTCGCTCATAAAGACGAAAAAGTCCACTTCTTTTCCTTCTACCTAGCAATCCAATGGATAATCCCGATCTAGCGGATTGGCGCCCGCAAACGGCCGGCACGGCTGTGCGCCATCCGCGGGCTCGCGCCGGCGCATCCCTGCGCCATATTCCCGTATTGTTGTGAGCGGCGCCATCCGGCGCCCAATGCGGCGGGAGTATACACGATCGTGGCCAAATCTTAATCAGCAAAATTGTGCACTGGGTAGCGCCGGCCGCAGCGGCCGGCGTGGTTAATCGCTACACAATTAGGTTAAAATCCGCGTCCCTATTTCTCCCACCGGCAGAGGAACATCATCGCAATGGCCGCCGAGCAACAATCGCCCAGCCCCTCGTCCCAAGGTCCCCTGATCCTGCTGATCCTGGACGGCTTCGGCCACAGCGACAATCCCGAGCACAACGCGATACACGCGGCCCATTCGCCGGTGTGGGACCAGATCTGGGCCAGCCGCCCCAAGACCCTGATTAAGACCTCCGGCATGGCGGTGGGCCTGCCCGAGGGGCAGATGGGCAACTCGGAAGTGGGGCATATGACCCTCGGCGCCGGCCGGGTCGTCTACCAGAACTACACCCGCATCAACAAGGCGATCGAGGACGGCGACTTCTTCCGCAACCCGGCCTATACCGCCGCGGTGGACAAGGCGATCGCCAACAACGGCGCGGTACATATCATGGGGCTGCTGTCCGAGGGCGGTGTGCACAGCCACGAGGACCATATAGTCGCGATGGTGACCCTGGCGGCCCAGCGCGGCGCCGGAGAAATCTACGTACACGCCTTCCTGGACGGCCGCGACACGCCGCCGCGCAGCGCCGAGCCGTCGCTGGCGCGCCTGATGCAGGTGTGCGACTCGGTCGGCAATGCGCGCATCGCCAGCCTGGCCGGGCGCTACTTCGCGATGGACCGGGACCAGCGCTGGGAGCGCACCCAGTCGGTCTACGACCTGCTGACCCGGGGCGAGGCGGAGTACCAGGCCGTCGACGCCCTGGCCGGCCTGGCCGCGGCCTACGAGCGCGGCGAGAACGACGAATTCGTGGCCCCGACTCTGATAGGCCCGGCGGCGCCGATACAGGACGGCGACGCACTCATCTATATGAACTTCCGCCCGGACCGCGCGCGCCAGCTGACCCGCGCCTTCACCGAATCCGCTTTCGACGGCTTCCAGCGCGCGGTCGCGCCGAAACTGGCGGACTTCGTGATGACCACCGAGTATGCGGCCGATATCCAGGCCAGCTGCGCCTTCCCGCCGGAGCAGCTGGTAAATTCCTTCGGCGAATACCTGGCGGCCCAGGGCAAGACCCAACTGCGCATCGCCGAGACCGAGAAGTACGCCCATGTGACCTTCTTTTTCAGCGGCGGCCGCGAGGAGCCCTATCCCGGCGAGACCCGCGAGCTGATTAAGTCACCGAATGTGGCCACCTACGACCTGCAGCCGGAGATGAGCGCGCCGGAGGTGACCGACAAGCTGGTCGCGGCCATCGAGAGCGGCGCATACGACGCCATCATCTGCAACTACGCCAACGGCGATATGGTCGGCCATACCGGCGTCTTCGAGGCCGCGGTGAAGGCGGTCGAGGCCCTGGACAAGTGCGTGGGCCGCGTCGTGGACGCCGCACTGGCGGCCGGCGGCGAGGTGCTGATCACCGCCGATCACGGCAATGTCGAGGAGATGTTCGACGCCGACTCCGGCCAGGTCAGCACCCAGCACTCCACCCTGCCGGTGCCCTTCGTCTACGTGGGTGAGCGCAAACTCAGCCTGCGCGACGGCGGCAGTCTGGCGGACGTGGCGCCGACCATGCTAGCGTTAATGGGCCTGCCGCAGCCGGCAGAGATGACGGGTAAAAGTCTGGTGCAATTCGACTCATGACTCACACGATGAGAGCCCTGGCGGCAATCCTTTTCGCGCTCCTGTCCCTGCCCGCCGCGGCGCAGACCGACGAAGCGCAACAGGCGCGCCTGGCCGAGATCAAGCAGCGCATAGAGGCGCTGCAACAGGAACTCAACCAGGTCAGGAGCCAGCGCGACCAGCTGCTCAAAGACCTGGAGGCGAACGAGAAGAATATCTCCGAGCTGCACCAGCGCATCGACCAGATCAAGCGCGATATGCACAGTCGCGGGGAAAAGCTGCGGGAGCTGCGCGAGGAACAGCAGCAGCTGGAGGAATCGCGGCGAAGTATGCAGCGGCGGGTCGAGCAGGAAGTCGCCGCCGCTTACCGACTCGGCAGACAGGAGCAGATCAAACTGCTCCTGAACCAGCAGGACCCGCAACACATCGCCCGCCAACTCCGCTACCACCAATACTTCCTCCAAGAACGCAGCCGCGTCATCGACGACTACCTCGCCACCCTAAACACCCTGCAGACGGTCAGCACCAGCATCCAGCGCGAGCGCGACACCCTGGACGCCGAGCGCCGCCAGCTGCAGCAGCGCCAGGACCAGTTGCAGAGCGCCCAGCGGCGGCGCCAGTCCACCCTGGACCAGCTGGCCGCGCGCCTGGCGGACAAGAGCGGCGAGCTGCAGCAGCTAAAGGGCGACAGATCCCGCCTGCAGAAACTGGTGGACGAGGTGGGCCGCGCCATCGCCTCGCTGGTGAACCCGAAGGACCAGCGCCCCTTCGCCAGGCAGCGCGGCCGCATGCAGTGGCCGGTGAAGGGGCGCCGCACCAACGCCTACGGGAAGCCGCGCGCCAACGGCATCCCCTGGAAGGGCATCACCATCGCCGCCGCCGAGGGCGAACCGGTGCGCGCGATTCACCGCGGCCGCGTGGTCTTCTCCGACTATTTGCGCGGCCAGGGCATGCTGATCATCCTCGATCACGGCGACGGCTATATGAGCCTCTACGCCCACAACCAGTCCCTGACCCGCAGCCTCGGCGAGTGGGTCGAGAGCGGCGACACCATCGCCCGCGTCGGCAACACGGGCGGCCAGGCCAGGAGCGGCGTCTATTTCGAGATACGCCACCGCGGCCGGCCACAGGACCCGACCATCTGGTGCCGCTCCTAAGAGAGACCGCTCGAATACGGATGCGAAGGCCCTGAGCCCGCGAGAGAGCGGGCGCAGCGGATACATCGCCGCACAAGGGCGAATAGGAGGTTCGCTCCAGCCACGCCAGGTATTCGCGGCGCCTTCGGCCCCTGGGGAACCTCTGAATAACTCCATAGCCTCTCTGGCTTTCAGAGCGGTTCACAATCAAGGCGCGACTTTGCAGGAATGTCTAGACCTTTCAAAAAGTCGCAACGCGGAGTGTGAATCGCTCTGAAAGCCCCGTAGGGCGGGCCCTGAAGCATGCATCTGCGGCGTTGCAGCTCTTGCAAAGGGCTGGGCCATTCGCTGCGAGCTGCGCCTTGCATCTGCACGCTTCAGGGCCCGCAGAAAGGCTATGGAGTTATTCAGAGGTTCCCTAGATGTCAATTTCCGGAAAAATCCGCCCGCCGTTGACCACCGGCCACCGCTCACGACACGGTGGACACAGCCGCCAACTTGAGAACCCTGCCCGTCCCCGGGTCTACACTTTCGCAAAGAAGCGAAGAAATAAGGCAGAGGTTTCAACGATATGTTCACCGCCAAAGCGCTGACCACATTTATCGGCGCAGCCGCCCTCACCGCCCTGCCCCTGATGGGCCTCAGCGAAGGCGGTTCCACCCCAAAACTGCTCCCCGAAACCGCCACGCGCCTGCCGCTGGAAGACCTGCGCAGCTTCGCCAAGGTGTTCGAACAGATCCGCCAGGGCTATATCGAGGAGGTGGACGACAGCACGCTGCTCGAGTACGCGATCAAAGGCATGCTGCAGGGCCTGGACCCACACTCCTCCTATCTGGACCGCGAATCCTTCGACGACCTGCAGGCCAACACCACCGGCGAATTCGCCGGCCTCGGCATCGAAGTGGGCATAGAGAACGAGCACATCACCGTGGTCACGCCGATGGACGACACCCCGGCGTCCCGCGCCGGCCTGAAGGCCGGCGATATCATTCTGCGCCTCTCCGGCAAATCCATGAAAGGGGTCAGCCTGGACGAGGCGGTGGAGCGCATGCGCGGCCCCAAGGGCAGCAGCGTGACTCTGACCATAGCGCGCAAGGGCTACAAGCAGCCGTTTGAAGTCACCCTGAAGCGCGACACGGTGCGCGTGCGCAGCGTGCGCAGCAAAGTGCTCGACGAGGGCTACGGCTACCTGCGCATCAGCCAGTTCCAGCTGGACACCGGCAATGACGTGGCGCGGGAAATCCGCAAACTGCAGAAGCGCGGCAAGCTGAAGGGCCTGATCGTCGATCTGCGCAACAACCCCGGCGGCGTGCTGCAGTCCTCGGTGGAAGTGGCCGACGCCTTCCTCGAGGAGGGCCTGGTGGTCTACACCGAGGGCCGCACCGAGTCCGCCAACCTGAGCTACTCCGCCGAGCCCGGCGACCTGACCGAGGGCGCACCGCTCGTTGTACTGATCAACGAGGGCTCCGCCTCCGCCGCGGAGATAGTGGCCGGCGCGCTGCAGGATCACCGCCGCGCGGTGGTCATGGGCACCGACAGCTTCGGCAAGGGCTCGGTGCAGACGGTGATTCCAATCAACAACGAGCGCGCGATCAAGCTGACCACCGCGCTCTACTACACGCCGAATGGCCGCTCGATCCAGGCCCAGGGCATCACACCGGATATCGTCGTGGAGCGGGTCAAGATCACCCGCCTGAACGAGCGCGCGCGCACCACCGAAGCCGATCTGGCCGGCCATCTGGGCAACGGCAACGGCGGCGAGGAGCGCAACTCCGAAGACCGCGCGCGGGAGAAGGGGCAGCGCGACGACTGGCTCGACCGCGACAACCAGATTTTCGAGGCGCTCAATGTGCTCAAGGGGCTGAACCTCTACGCCCAGAGGGACAGGGGGCTGCGCGCGAAAGTCGCCCGCGCCGACTGAGTCCGCCACGGAAATGCGGGGGCGAACCCAGTGTTCGCCCACAGGCCCACAGGGATGTACCGGCGAATCCCGTATTCGCCCGCAAACCAGACCGCGCGATTTGTGTTCGTGCACGGTTTTGGAAGGTGGTTATGCAACAGCATCGCGCCGGCGAAGAGGGCCAGCCCATTCCCCCGCGCTCGGACCGCTTCTACAAGCTGGGAGACGACTGGTACTTCCAGATACGCGGCGGCGCCTGTTTCGGGCCCTACCCCTGCCGGGCCGAGGCGGAGCGCACCGCGCGGCTATTCTTTTCCCCACCGAAGGATAGCGACGGCAATCTGCGCGGTGCGGTGATCCATCCCTTCGGCAGCCAGCGCGCCAGGCACTGGCACAAAAACCACAGACTCTGATCCCTCCCGGAATTCGGCAAAGCGCATCCGGCGGCTGCGCTTACAGGCGCATCTCGATACCCGCATCCCGCATAAAGGCCTTGGCCTCGGCGATGGTGTATTCGCCGAAGTGAAAGATACTCGCCGCCAGCACCGCATCGGCGCCGCCCTGCAGTACCCCGTCCGCCAGGTGCTGCAGATTGCCGACGCCGCCGGAGGCGATGACCGGCACCGGCACCGCGTCCGCCACGGCGCGGGTCAGCGCCAGATCGAAACCGTTCTTGGTGCCGTCGCGGTCCATACTGGTCAGCAGAATCTCGCCGGCACCCAGATCCGCCATCTGCACCGCCCACCGGACCGCGTCTATGCCGGTGGGCTTGCGCCCGCCGTGGGTGAAGATCTCCCAGCGGCCCTCGCTCACCTGCTTCGCATCTATCGCGACGACGATGCACTGGCTGCCGAAGCGCTCGGCGGCCTCGCGCACGAAGTCGGGATTCTTCACCGCGGCGGAATTGATCGCGGTCTTGTCGGCGCCGGCGTTCAACAGGTTGCGGATATCCTGCAGGCTGCGCACGCCGCCGCCGACGGTCAGCGGAATAAACACCTCGCCGGCCATCTTCTCCACCGTGTGCAGCGTGGTGTCACGGCCCTCGTGGGTGGCGGTGATATCGAGGAAGGTGATCTCGTCCGCGCCGGCCTCGTTGTAGCGCCGCGCTATCTCCACCGGGTCGCCGGCATCGCGGATATCGACGAAATTGACTCCCTTGACCACGCGGCCGGCGTCGACATCCAGGCAGGGAATAATTCTCTTGGCCAGTCCCATTTTATTGGTTCCAGTCGTCGCAGAGCCGCTGCGCCTCGCGCAGATTCAGCTTGTTTTCGTAGATGGCTCGGCCGGTGATGGCGCCGGCTATCTGACCCGCCTCCAGCAGTTGGCGGATATCCTCGATACTGCTGACACCGCCGGAGGCGATGATCGGCACATCCACCGCGCGCGCCATTTCCAGCGTGGCCGGGATATTCACGCCCTGCATCATGCCGTCGCGGGCGATATCGGTATAGACGATCGAACTCACACCGCAGTCGGCAAAGCGCTTCGCCAGCTCGGTGGCCTGCAGTTCGGACACCTCGGCCCAGCCCTCGGTGGCCACCAGACCGTCCTTCGCATCCAGGCCGACGATGATATGGCCCTCGAACTCGCGGCAGGCCTCTTTCACCAGCTGCGGATTCTTGACCGCGGCGGTGCCGATAATGGTCCAGGTCACGCCGGCGTCCAGGTATTTTTCGACGGTGTGCAGATCGCGGATACCGCCGCCTATCTGTATCGGCAGCTCCGGAAACTGTTTCGCGATCGCGGTGACCGCCTCACCGTTGACCGGATTGCCGGCGAAGGCGCCGTTCAGATCCACCAGGTGCAGCCGCCTGGCCCCCTCGTCGACCCAGTGCTGCGCGGTGGCCAGCGGATCGTCGGAAAATACGGTGGCGTCGTCCATCTCGCCCTGGCGCAGGCGCACACACTGGCCGTCTTTCAGATCTATTGCGGGTATCACTAGCATTTTTCTTTCCACGTTAATTGATGGGCACGCTGCACTTTGCCCATCCTACGGAAATTGGTGGGGATTGTAGGATGGGCAAAACGCAGCGTGCCCATCATCAGATGCGGCCGTTCCAGCCGACAAAGTTCTTCAGTAGCTGCAGGCCGGCGTCGGCACTTTTTTCCGGGTGAAACTGGGTGGCGAAAATATTTTCCCGCGCCACCGCGGCGGCCAGCGACACGCCGTAGTCGGTCTGCCCGGCCAGATCCGCGTTGTCTTCGGCCGGCACATAGTAGCTGTGCACGAAATAGAAGCGGCTGCCGTCCTCGATATTGTTCCACAGCGGGTGCGACCGCTTCTGCGCGACCCGGTTCCAGCCCATATGGGGGACCTTCAATCTCTCTCCCCCTTCCTGCAGATCACTGCCGAAAAACTTTACCGGTTGCGGGAATATATCCAGGCAGTCGACGCCGTTGTTCTCCTCGCTGTGGCGCATCATGATCTGCATGCCGACGCAGATACCCAGCACCGGCAGGCCGGATTCAATCGCATCTTTCAGCAGGGGTGCGAAGCCGGCCTCGGTAAAGCCCGCCATACAGTCGCGGATGGCGCCGACACCCGGCACCAGCAGCCGCTCGGCGCCCTCGGCCTGATCCGGTGTTGTGGCCAGAACCACCTCGTCGCCCGGCGCAACCTTCAGCAGCGCGCTGGCCACCGAGTGCAGGTTGCCCATGCCGTAGTCGAGAACCGCTATTTTCTGCATCAGAGCACACCTTTGGTGGACGGCATGGTACCGGCCATACGCGGATCCGGCGTCAGCGCCATGCGCAGCGCGCGGCCGAAGGCCTTGAATACCGTCTCCACCTGGTGGTGGGCATTGTGGCCGCGCAGGCAGTCGATATGCAGAGTCACCAGGGCGTGATTGACGAAGCCCTGGAAGAATTCGTAGAAGAGCTCGGTGTCGAAGTTGCCGATACGCTTCTGGGTGAAGGGCACGTCCATAACCAGGCCCGGGCGGCCGGAGAAGTCCACCACCACCCGCGACAGGGCCTCGTCCAGCGGCACATAGGCGTGGCCGTAGCGGGTCATGCCCTTCTTGTCCCCGACCGCCTCGTTGATCGCCTTGCCCAGCGTGATGCCGATATCCTCCACCGTGTGGTGATCGTCGATATGCACATCGCCGTCGCAGGTGATATCCAGGTCGATCATGCCGTGGCGGGCTATCTGATCGAGCATATGCTCGAGAAACGGCACCCCGGTATCGAACTGGCCACGGCCGTCGCCGTCCAGGTTGACGCTGACGGCGATCTTGGTTTCCAGGGTGTCGCGTTTGACGCTGGCCTTGCGCATTGAGGGGCAATCCTTCCTTCGGGCGAAATAAGATAGAAGGCGCGGATTATAGGACGAATGACCGCCCCTGTGGCCGGTTGGTGACAGATGAAACTTGATTAGTGGCCGGGAGCACATATCATACCGCCCATGGTCAATCACTCCCGCCAAAGATCCCGTTTCTGGGCCAGCCTGTTGCTGCTGCTTGCACTGCTCGCAGCCCAGCCGCTGTGGGCGGAACATATCCACCTGAACGACGGCCAGGTGGAGTTGTGCGACCTCTGCTTCAACCATATGCCGGGCGCCATCGGCAGCGCTTTCCAGCTCGCGCAGCCGGCGCCTGCGGTCATCTACGATACCCGGTCCGCGCCGGTTCCGCGCGACTGCCAGCCGGAGCGCCAGAGCGCCCGCGCGCCGCCCCTATTCCTGTCACTCCGCTAAATGGCGCCGAGCGGCTCCGCCCCTCGCCCGCCATCCGCAACCCGACAAAGCCAAAACACCGATAAGTTTTTAGCGGCGACGCCTGCCTGTTCACATATGCGGGCCCGCCGCCCGTGTGACAGGAATAAAAACCGATGAACAAGACCAGCAAACTGGCCCTGGCGATCGCCGGCGCCCTGACTCTGCCCGCCGCCAACGCAAGCGAAGCCCTGGAAGAGGTCAATGTCACCGTTTCGCCGCTGGACAAGCCCGCCGACGCGGTGGCCGCGCCGGTATCCGTGCTGTCCGGCGAGACGCTGCGCGACGCGGCCGCCGCCACCCTGGGTCAGACCCTGAACAGCCAGCCGGGCGTGGCCAACGCCTCCTTCGGCAGCGGCGTGGGCCTGCCGGTGATCCGCGGCCAGAGCGCCAACCGCGTGCGCGTGCTGAACGACAACCTGGACGTGTCCGACGCCTCCAACACCTCCTCCGACCACGCGGCCAGCATCGAGCCGCTGCTGGCCGAGCGTATCGAGATACTGCGCGGCCCGGCCGCGCTGCGTTACGGCAGCGGCGCCATCGGTGGCGTGGTGAATGTGATCGACGGCCGCATCCCGACGCAGGTGCCGGAGAAGCTCGAGGGCGCGCTGGAGATGCGCCACAACAGCGGCAACAGCCAGGACGCCGGCGTCTTCCGCCTGAACGGCGGCACCGGCCAGCTCGCCTGGTACCTGGACGGGGTATACCGCGAAAACGGCGATACCGAAATCCCCGGGCTCGCCATCATCCACCGCGACGAAGAGCACCACGGCGAGGAACACGCTGGCGAGGAGCACGGCCACGAAGAGGAATTCAACACCGACGGCTACGTGGGCAACAGCAACAACCGCGCCCACAGCTACAGCGGCGGCCTGTCCTGGATCACCGACAGCGGTTTTATCGGCTTCTCCGTAAACCAGCTCGAAAACAACTACGGCATTCCGCTGGGTGCCCATGTGCACCACCATGAGGAGCACGGGGAACACGAGGAGCACCACGAGGAGCACGAGGAAGAGCACGCCGGCGAGGGGCATGAAGAGCACGAGGAACACGAAGAGCACGGAGAACTGGCCCCAGGCGAGGACACTGTGCGCATCGCCATGCAGCAGACCCGCTACGACCTCAAGGGCGAGCACCGCTTCGACGACGAATACTGGGACAAACTGAGCCTGCGCCTGGGCCACAATGATTACGAGCACGTGGAGCTGGACGCAGGTGAACCGGGCACCCGCTTCACCAACAAGGCGTGGGAAGGCCGCGTGGAACTGACCCACGACAACGGCGGCCCCTGGCGCGGCGCCTACGGCCTGCAGCTGACCGACAAGGACTTCGCGGCCATCGGCGACGAGGCCTTCGTCCAGCCCTCGAAGACCCGCAGCGCGGGCCTGTTCACGATGAAGGAGCGCACCTGGGGCGACTGGCACCTGGACCTGGGCGGCCGCCTGGAGCGCGTCAGCGTGGATCCGCAACTGGGCGGCAAACAGGATTACGACCTGTTCGGCGCCAGCGCCGCGCTGCAGTACTTCCTCGCCGAACACCAGCACGTCAGCCTCGGCCTGACCCACGCCGAGCGCGCCCCGGTGGCGGAGGAGCTCTTTGCCGATGGCGCCCACCTGGCGGAAGCCCGCTACCTGGAGGGCGAGGAGGATCTCGACAAGGAGAAGTCCCTCAACCTGGAGCTGGGATACCACCATCACAACGAGGCGGCCTCCGGCTGGCACGCCGCCCGCGTCGAGGCCAACCTGTTCTACAACCGCGTCACCGACTACATCTACGCGGCCAACACCGGCGAGGAACACCCCGAGGAAGAGCTGGCTATCTACGGCTACACCAACCGCGATGCGGTCTTCTACGGCGCCGAAGTGTCAGTACGCCTCCCCTTCGCCGGCGGGCACTATGTGGAGCTCTTCGGTGACAGCGTGCGCGCCAGCTTCACCAGCGACCTCCACCTGCACCACGAGGAAGAGGAAGAAGGCGAGGAGCACCACGACCATGAGCACGAGGAAGGCGAGGGCCGTGCATACAGCCGCGACGTGCCGCGCATGCCGCCGCTGCGTGTCGGCCTGGCCCTCGGCGGCATCTACGACCAGTGGAACTGGGAGTGGCGCACCACCAGGGCTTCCGCACAGGAGCGCGCCGGCGCCTTTGAGGCGGAAACCGACGGCTACACCCGCATGGACCTGACCGCCCGCTACAACTTCAAGCTCGGCGGCACCGACGCGGTACTCTTCGCCAGTGCCCGCAACCTGCTGGACGAGGAGATCCGCCACTCCACTTCCCTGCTGCGCGACTTCGCCCCGGAAGCCGGCCGCAGCGTCGAGGCCGGCGTGCGCTTTATTTTCTAGAGCGCAACTGCTTCAATGTGCCGGCCCCCGCCCGTCGGGGGCCGGATCTCCTACAATACCCGGATGACCGCCCCGCCGGGAACGCCGGGCCCGGTCCGGCATCTTAGATTGGGCAATCCCGCCTTCTACAGATAACAGGGATATTTCACTCCATGGCCTGGATCAAGCGCACCCTTGTCGTACTGCTCGTCGTCTTCCTGCTGCTCGCCGGCGCCGTCGCCTGGCTGCTGGCCGGTCTCGACGTCAACAAATACAAACCGCAACTGGAGCAGCTGGCCGCCAAGCAGGGTATAGCCCTGAAACTGGACGGCGATATCGGCTGGCAGCTGTGGCCGAATATCGCCCTCAAGCTCGAGGGCGTGCAGCTGGCGCCGCTGCCGCAGCCCGAGCAGCCGCTGGTGCGCGCGGACACCATCTCCGTCGGCGTGGCGCTGATGCCGCTGCTGAAGAAGCGCATAGAGGCGCAGGAAATCCTGTTGATGGCGCCGCAAATAGACCTGAGCGTCGACGAACAGGGGCGCGGCAACTGGGCGCTGATCACCGACGCGATGGAAGCACAGAGAAAGCAGGCCGAACAGCAGCCACCCGAGCTGGACCTGCCGGCGGACAAACCCGCCCAGGACCTGCACTTGGCGCTGGAAAAGCTGCGCATCGAGGACGGCCGCATCCGCTACCGGGATGCGGGCAACGAGACCGAATACACGCTGGAACAGCTGCGCGTCGCCGCCGACAACCTGGTGCCCGGCGGTGAACCTGGCCAGGTGGAGGCCGGCGCCCTGATCAGCGGCAGCGCCCTGAAGCAGCCGGTGCGGATCGATATCGACAGCACCCTGGCCCTGGACGAGGGCCTCAACGGCCTGCGCCTGCAGCCGCTGCAGCTGGCCCTGAGCAGCGGCGAGGCCGCGGCCAAAATCCACCTGCGCGGCCATATCCGCCGCAGCGGCACCGACCAGCCCTGGCAGATACAGATGGCCGTCAACGCCGGCGCCGAGCCGCTGCGCCCCTGGCTCGCCGTCACCGGCACCGAACTGGCCACCCAGAGCGGCGCCGTGCTGCAGAAACTGAGCCTCGAGACCAGCGTCGAGGGCACCGACAAGAAACTCGACCTGACGCCGCTGCAGCTGCAGCTGGACGACACCGTCTTCACCGGCAGCGCCCAGCTGCGCAACGCCGATATGCCGGGGCTGGACCTGACCCTGCGTGGCGGCACCCTGGTGCTGGACGACTACCTGCCGCCGCCGGCGCCGGAAACCGAGCAGCTGCAGGCCGAAACACCCGCCGCTCCGGCGGCGCCCGCGCCGCTGCCGCTGACCGCGATGCGCGGCTTCAACGCCAACCTGGACCTGTCCCTGGAGCGGCTGCAGGCCGTCGACCTGCAGCTGGACAGACCGCAGCTGCAGCTGACCGTCGACAACGGCCTCTACCAGCTGCAGAAGCTCTCCGCCGATCTGTACGGCGGCGAGCTCAGCAGCAACGGCCAGTTCAACGCCCGCGGCCAGTCCGCCGAGGCCGAGATCAGCGGCGGCCTCGCCAATGTGGAGATCTCCAAAGTGCAGCAGGCGCTCTTCCCCAGCGACCGGGTGCAGCTGTCCGGCAAGACCAGCATCAACTGGGCCGCGCAGACCCGCGGCACCGACACCGCGCAACTGCAGAAACAGCTGCGCGCCGCGGTGCAGCTGTCCAGCGACCAGCTGGCCCTGGCGCCCTTCAACCTGGAAAAGGGCATGTGCCAACTGGTCAGCTACGCCGAGAAGACCCCGCTGCCGGAACGCGACTGGCCCGCCAGCACCCGCCTGCAGGACCTGCGCGTGAATATCGCGATCGAGGGCGACAAGGCCAAGATCCAGGAGGTGCTCGCCGGCGTGGAGAATATCGCGATGACCGGCGACGGCGAGATCGACCTGGAAAAGCAGGAGTTCGACTTCGCCCTCGGCCTGGCCCTGGTCGGAAGCCGCACCTCCGCCGACGGCTGCACCGTCAAGAACGACCGCTGGCGCAACCGCCCGCTGCCGCTGCGCTGCAAGGACAGCTTCAAAGACGCCGGCGTCGGCAGCTGCAAACCCGACAGCCGCCGCCTGGACGACCTGCTGCGCGACGAGCTCAAATACAAGGCCGAAAAGAAGTACGGCGAGAAGGTGGAGAAAAAAGTCGAAGAGCTGAAAGAGAAATTCAAGGGCCTGTTCAAGCGCGACTAGCCCCGGGAGCGCCGAGCCCCAGCTCGGCAAGCGGCCGCACGGCCGCCAAGCCACCAGACCGACAGCAAACCCAATGACCCCAAAGCAGTTTCAACAGGCCGTCCTCACCTGGTTCGACCAACACGGCCGCAAGGACCTCCCCTGGCAGCGGGATATCAGCCCCTACCGCGTCTGGATCTCGGAGATTATGCTGCAGCAGACCCAGGTGTCTGCGGTCATCCCCTACTTCGAGCGCTTTATGGCCAGCTTTCCGACCCTCGAGCGCCTCGCCAGCGCGCCGCTCGACGAGGTACTGGCGCACTGGAGCGGCCTCGGCTACTACGCCCGCGCGCGCAACCTGCACAAGTGCGCACAGACACTGGTGAGTGATTACTGCGGCGAATTCCCCCGCGATGTCGAGGCCCTGGCAGGGCTTCCGGGTATCGGCCGCTCCACCGCCGGCGCCATCGCCAGCATCAGCATGGGCCTGAAGGCGCCGATACTGGACGGCAACGTCAAGCGGGTGCTGGCCCGCGTTCACGCCGTCGACGGCTGGCCCGGCCAGACCGCGGTGGCCAACAGGCTCTGGCAGCTGGCCGAGACCTATACGCCGGATATGCGCACCAACCACTACACCCAGGCGATGATGGATCTGGGCGCCACCCTCTGCACCCGCACCAGGCCCCGCTGCGACGACTGCCCGCTGGCGGCAGCCTGCGCCGCCCGCGCCCAGGGCAACCCGCAGGACTACCCGGGCAGGAAACCGCGCAAAGAGAAACCGGTGCGCAGCGCCACCCTGCTGCTGCTCGAGCACGGCGGGGAGATCTATCTGGAACAGCGCCCGCCCAGCGGCATCTGGGGCGGCCTCTGGTGCCCGCCGCAACTGGACGGGGACGACGGCGGCGAGGCCAGCGCACAGGAGTGGCTGGCGGTGCGGGAGCTGCACGCCCAACAGATCTGTACGCTGCCGCAGCTGCGCCACACCTTCACCCACTTCCACCTGGAGATAGCGCCGGTGTGGATACAGCTGGCAAAAGCGCCCGCCCTGGTGGCGGAGAGCGGCGGCGGCTGGTATAAACTGCGCCAAATCAACCGCCCCCGCGCGGCACAGGAGCTGGGGCTGCCGGCGCCCATCGTCAAGCTGGCCAAACAGCTGCTGGCGCTGCAGGCGCCGCTGCTGGCCCCCTGCACCGCCGACTGAACCGAGGAGATGTCCATGTCCAGAATCGTATTCTGCCGCAAGTATCAACAGGAACTGGAAGGCCTGGACGCGCCCCCCTTCCCCGGCCCCAAGGGCCAGGACATCTTCGAAAACGTGTCCAAGAAGGCCTGGCAGGAGTGGCTGGCGCACCAGACGATGCTGATCAACGAAAAGCGCCTCAACATGATGGAACCCTCCAGCCGCGCCTACCTGAGCGAGCAGATGCAGAAGTTCCTGAACGGCGAGGCCTACGACGAAGCCGAGGGCTATGTGCCCCAGAGCGGCGATGGCGATAAAGAGCGTACAGACGACTAAAAAGTGAGCGCCCACTAACACAAAAACTATTTAGCAATCAAAGGCTTGACTCAGCCCCGGGGAGCGGGTTTAATACGCGCCTCGCGACGCCGGGCAAGCCCGGAAATTCGCAAGGCCCAGATAGCTCAGTCGGTAGAGCAGGGGATTGAAAATCCCCGTGTCGGTGGTTCGATTCCGCCTCTGGGCACCATTTTTCCCTTCTAAATCAAAGGGTTAGAAGTTCCAATTCTGACACTTTGGCCGCAAGCAATCCCAGAGTGTCCACAAAGTGTCTACGCAGATTTAAATGCGCGGCACTTTTTCACGGAAGAAAATAAACAGGACAGGGATTAAAGGAATGTTTCCCACACCACACCCTCTTGCCACTCGTGTCGAGCGACTGCTGGCTGACTTCGCCAAGAAGGACAAGCCTACAGTAGCCGACTTCGCGGCACTTCGCTGCTTCGGCCACCTCTACGATTCACTTGATCGATACCGGGCCAAAGCCCAAGACATGAGCACGAGGGAATTACAGCGAGAGAAGCACAACTCTCGCCGATTGGCCCGCAATCTAACCAGGTGTGGGGAACCACGCCCATCCTCTCGCTGTGACGCCCACGCCATAGTGTCCGGGCAGCATCGACTTTCCATGGAGGTTCGCGGAGTGCTCGCCTGGTTGAAGATGCGTATTGACGACCCTCACAATGGCTGCTGGCTCCCTCGGGACTGGGACGACAGAGGCCACATGCCCAACCACCTGCGCAAGGCTGTACCGCACAGGCGTATCCACCATGAAGGATACTACCGGTGGCTAGGTGACAGGGTTCGCCCGCAAATGATCAGAACTTCAGATCAATTGATCCAGGCACTTCGGCTGATCCGAGTAATGCTACAGAGTGGCAATGTTCCGACTTATGTGATGCCTCAGACGGGGAGGTAACCATGATCTACAACCTTCTGTTTGCTCGCGGTTATCTGATGATGCTCTGGGACACCGATCAGATAGACGCCCTTGCCGGAAGCGACGATATCGATCGCCGCATTGACTTTAATGGAGCCCCGATCCGGCAAAAGGAGTTTTTCCGCGAACCATTGAAAGTTAGCTTTACTCCCGAGTTTCCTGGCGATAAAGGGCTAGTCGTTCCGGACCTCTGTGTTTCAGCTGGCAGACTCTACCTCAATGCAAAAGCTTACGACGTACTCCACGATCTAATTCAGGAAGACGGTGAATTTTTGGATCTGATCGACGACCGTGGACAGCCAGGTTATCTCTTTAACCCGCTACGCATTGCGGAAGAGATTAATGCGCTGGACACCAAGCTCAGCCGAAAGAACGAGTGGGGCGATGTGGAGAATATCGCCTTTCATGAGGAAAAGACTAAAGATTGGCAGGTGTTCCGCTGTGAATTCAACGGCTATATGCGGCTTTACTGTCAGGAGCCAGTTAAGGAGGCCATTGAGAAAGCAGGTCTAACAGGTCTATACATAACCACTGATCTCACCTCTCCCTTTCCCGCCTCTCAAGATACATCGACCAACCTTAACTAATCTTCTATTAGTTGCACCCCACCATCATAATAAAACTTCCGCAAAGGCGGACAAACAAGTTGGGCTTAAGGGCGCCAGCCTTATAAAGACTGAAATGAATGATGTTAATTTTGTAATGAGGGCATTTTAATATTTGAAGCACCGTTGCCTATTAGGCAACGGTGTACATGGTTATGCTGCCTTACTTCTGTTTTGAATGCAGTTTAGAACTGACCACTTTATCAATTCAATAGTGGAAATGTTATCCATTCGCAAACATGAAGCTACCACTAGGGCTTGTGAGCAAGCTATGACAAAATTATCTCCAAAACTTAATTTCCTACCTATTGCCTCAAGTCGCCCGGCATAGTCGTTGAATCTTGATATTATCTCCTTTTCTGGATGATCAATTTTTGGAGGGCTTGCATCCTTTTTGCAAACCAAAATGGCATCCAAATTTATAGGGTCTTTGGCTGCACTTTTTGGGCTCGCAACTGACATTTCAGCCTTGATGGGATGCGCAGCGACGATATCAAAACCTGCTCCAGTAACAGATTTGTAAATTGCCATCCAGCCGTCAATAGTTGAATGATGATAACTGAAACATAAAAGACCATCGTCTTTTAGGACTCGATTACATTCATTGAAAATGCTGCAAATCTTTCTTGTAAAACTTTCCTTATCTCGGTCTTGAACTTCATTTTCATGAGATGAATCTTCTTTGCTCAAGTAGTCATATTCACTGCCAAGGGAGTTTGACAACCATGAATAGAAGAAGTCACTCAATTCACTGTAATGAACAAAATCAAAGTATGGTGGATCGGTAACAACAGCATCAACAGATGAATCAGGAATGGGAAGTGAAGAACTATCACCATTCAACACTAACGCACCATGCGTTGCATTGCGAAAGTCATCCCATGAGGAGGTAACGCTAACTTTTATTGGGTCGCTACATACTATTTTCCTTGATGAACGTTTTGTGCCGTTTCTTTCAATTGCAATTTCAAAAGGCTCATCAAGATAGATCTTCGCTTTAATCAAGCGGCTTTTAAACATAGTGGAAAATGTCCCACTGCTTTTTCCCGGCGTCCCCCATACTGTGTTTTCCAAGGGCGTTCGTTCAGGCTTTAGTATGTGATTTGAAAACATGTGGCGAACAGCCCCAGTCCCCTCACCTTTAAAACTACAAAAGAGATTGTTAAATTCAAGTATCCCACTGAAAAGACAAACAAAGTGATCGCGAATCACTCTGTCTTCAATCTTCATAATTCTTTGAAGTAATAATCCAAGGCATAATAATTGGCGGTTATTGAAGAAATCACGCCAACAATTGTAATTATAGCCACGAGCTTGGTTCGTGTTGTAGCCGGGTCGAACTTCCATTGTGGGCAATGGAAGTTCACTTTCTATCGAAGCGAGCTTTGCCTTTGCTCTATTTAGAAGATCGTGATCATATTGTGTCGGCTTGATATAAACCTTTTGACCATCTTCGTTTAGCGCCATAATTGCATAAAGTTTATGCTCTGGTGCTTTATTTCTTGCAGCTACCAAGTCTTTAATTTTGTATTCATTTCCTCGACTATCGATCACCTTTGCGCCACTAACTGGCCCGCTCTGAGGGTTAAAGGTATGTGCGCAGCAAGGGCATTCAACTTCAGTTGCATTGTATTTTTCTACAAATATAGATTCGCATGATGGGCACCATATTTGAGAGCTTGGCTTTTTGCTTGGATAGGCGTTCTTGCTAAATACATAGCTAGAAAACAGAGGTATCTCTTCACCGTTAGGTGTGGTTACAATTTTCACCCAAAAATAATAAAGAGCCGCAGTCGGTTTTGACGCGCCAGGAACTATAGTTGTGTAGTATGAAAGTATCTCTTCTTTTACATCACGTTCAATTGATTTATATTCCGCTTTCAGTGCATTTAAGTTTACATTCGTCAATGCTTGGGTAACTAAGAAGGTGCTGACTGGGTTTACATCACATCCAATGACATTGGCACCAAGTTTTGCAGCTTCACCCAACGTGGTTCCTGACCCCATAAATGGATCGAGAACGATCTTGCCTGCATGGTTCTGGTATTCATGAAAGTTCTTCCAACTTCCTTCTGTCAATGCACCTGAAACGATTGAGCGAAATACACTTCCCAATCGCTTTGCCCACCATTTGTGGATATGATAGATAGGACGATTGATTTCCTTTCGGTAGCTTTCAATTTCAGCTATTTCATCAATTTCTTCAAAAGGAAAATCTTTTTCTATTACATGCTTCATGCTATTCACTTAATACTGGCATGGACCCATTAACCCGCTGTCGTGCTGCTCTTGTTTTGCAAGCGGCGAAAATATCTTCAACTAGTTTTGGTTCGGCAGCATGGTCTTTTTTACCATTATCCACAACACTGTATAAAAAGTTATTTTCGTAAATATCACGCCGGGAAATCTCTTCCGTCACCAAGTGAGAAATTTGGAGATTTTCACAATCGTGCTTCTTTGGCACAAAAACTTTTCTGGTATGAAAGCACGTTAACTTGTGATTAAGCGGGTTTGGATATGTGTACATTGCCCGGTGGCGAACTGAGCCTTCACCGTAAGGGCCATGATTATATTCTGTTTGGTTGGCAACTTTTGCTTCTTTGTGAAGATTGAAGTCGTAGTTGATAAAGTCGCCGTGCATCAAAATAAGTGTAACGATACTGGCACTATCGTTACTTAATAGCGCGTACAGATAGTAGCAGGGAATGTCTACCGTCGCCTTGCCAACCTTAATCAGTGCAGTTCCACATGGCAAGCAACTATTGTAGTCCATAGTAAGACCACGTGAGTCTGCACCATTTTTTTGTTGAATTAATTTCTTAACTTCAATGCCTACAATAACTCCCGTTTTCTTGTCACGGATGATAATGTCCGGAGTCGTTAGCTTGCCGGAACTTACAACTTCCAGACCAGGGAATGCTTGACGTAATTCTTGCCCAATTAGGCAGTCAAAAGGGTCATCTTGAACTGTGCCGACTAGAGAGGGTGCACGAAGATCAATGGGGATGACGCCGCTGCCGGAAATCTGACTATAAAAGTGATCGTAAACAGCCTTCATTATTTGGTGTTCGTTATGGTACATACTAATTTCTTATTTAAGAGTTACGGATTTGGTTGTTTCCGACTTCAATCTATATGCTTTGAATTCATGAACTTTGCCAGCATTAGGATTTGGTTTTTTTGTTGCTGCCAAAGTGTTTTTGATTAGATCAAATTTATAGCCAACGATTAGATGCTTGGCTTCAACCCTGTTTAATTGCCCGACTTCAATAAAATTGTCAGGAGCCTTGTATTCTTTTGGTACAATAAGCGTTCTGGTGCCAATCAAGCCAGCAGCAATTGAAAATGGTGTCGGAACCACATACATTTTTCTATCGCGAATCTTAATGTCGCCATATGTACCGAATCCATTTACACTTTTGTTTTTATGTTGATACTTGCTATCAGCGTTTAAAAAATCACCATGCGCAACAACTAGATCGATCACGGCGTATTCATCACCCGCTTCATCTCCTTTTGGGTAGCGTCCGAATACATAGTAAATCTGCCTTCCGTTGTAAAAACCACTTGGTGATTTACTATTACAGTCAAAATCCGACGACCGTCCCGGAGTGGCTAACCCCTTGACTTCGAATCCTTCGGCTGAATGAACTAAAGTAAAATCAGGGAATGAGTTTCTGCCATTTTCATCAAAATTTAGTTTTGATTCGGATAGGCAGTCTCTGAACCAATTTTGGAAATGAAATTCTTTATCAGTTTCGCTAACTCGATTGATAAGTCGCCCTTCATTGATGGCTTTCACACACGTTTGAAAAATGTGAAAAACTTTATAGTCAGTCATTAGGTATACTTCTATTGTCTATCGACCATGATTCAATGGCGCGTCGTATAAACTCGGTCTTGCTGATGCCTTCAGATATGCATATATCTTCCAGTTTTTCAGCCTCATCCCGATCTATCACCACCTGAAGACGTTTCTTTTTTCCGTCAATGATCTGTTCGCGGAATCGTTGTTGCCGCTGCCCTGCAGTTTTGTCCATAATGAACTCGTCCGATGCGATAAAGCCAAACCGTTATACTGTAACGCAATTCGCTACAAAAGTCGACGAGGTAAAAAGGCAGCTTGCTCAGCGTTTACTTCTTCGCCACTTGCTAGTGGTCAAGTTTTTTTGGCCACTACAGTAGGTAAAGATTTGGCTTAAACAGGTATTGGCGTGAACCGCGTTTCAACCCACGGCAGCAGAGTTCAATTCCGAGCAACGAAGGTTCTGTATTCGCTGTTTGAATTTCGGGTCGATTTGACCTGCCGCGCACATCGACCCACAGAGTTTACGCACGAGCGTTTCCCGTTGCGCATCCTCTCCGGCGGCCCATAACTTTCCGAACAGTTCGTGAATGGACTTGTGGTGCTTATGCATGACCTTCATGCCAACCGTCCCAACGGCAACACCCGTAATTGCCTTGGTGGTACCGGAATCATATAGCCGTGTCTTCTCCGGATGGACCAGAAGCCCAGCGCGTTCCACAATACTTGCCACTTGATGCTGAAAACCAACGTCTACCCGATCTCCGGAAAAGGTCAAATCATCGACGTAACACGTGACTGTAACACTCCGAGCCGCACAGAACTCATTAAGCAGATCAAACATCTGGTGGTTCGCCCAGAACGCAAGGGACATGCTGATCTGACTGCCAGTTGGCAGGTGATCATGGTAGGTACAGAGTTCTGCCAGAATTCCAGCCACATCCGGCGCGGCATTCATTGTGTCACGAAAGAAGTGAAAAACTGACTTCTTGGTTACGGATGGGAAGAAGCCTTTGATGTCCAGCGTGAGTACAGGATGCTCACCGACGTGTGACTTAGCATTTGTAATATTGGAACGCCCCTTTACACCTGAGTGGACGTAACCCGGCATCGCAATCCTTGCCAGAAGACTGGCGATCCGAGCGTGCACCCATTGAAGCGTACCTTTCGGGACTTGGATTTCTCGATACCCGCCGTTCGCCTTTTCGACACGCGAAACCCAGTAGTTTTCATCTGAAACCAAGCGTTCCAGCTTGCCAATCGAAAATCCCAGTACTTTCGCAAGTCGTCGTTTTGTGGATAGGTTGTAGAGTGCGGAGTCTTTTAAAGTGTAAGCCTTACCCTTGGTATTCAACTTAGGCTTGTTTCTTCGCCTTTTCTTCTGACTCGCTTTTTGCACTGATCCACTCCATGGTCTTCACAATTGTCTTCGCACACGATAACCGTAACTTGTCCGACCGTTTTGCAGCCTCCAAATTTTCAGAAAACAAAAGCAATGAAGAAACCGGCACGGAAAATGCCACGGAATACTTCTCCAGCAACTCCAGTGACACAGTCTTCTTACTCGCTTCAATTTCCGACAGGTAGGACTTCGATATATCTAATTCAGATGCAAGTTCCACCTGCTTTTTCTGGTGGAACAGTCTGATTTGTTTCAACGCTTCATTCAAAAGCATTTCTGGCACCTCGTAATTGGGGAAGCACTAAAGACCATCTGGGAGTCACCATCAGCTTCTATTCGTCGCCGAAAAGGTCGATCAGCTTGCAAGCCAGCTTCAACAATGCGAGAAGCAACTTGATCACTGTCCATCCGACCTTACGTGAACGACGCTTCCGCTGACTCGTCCCAGATGTCCGCCATTCGTCACTTGGTGGCTCAATTGAATTACTCATGAGCAGTTTCTCCATGTAATAGGTGGTTCCGGATGAACCACCCTCTCGCCGTACATGAAGAACAACGTGAATGGCAATAAACTCCGTGCTGGTCCACCTTGCGTCGCCGCAAGGTGGACCACCTCACCGGCGGTGCGCAGTTCCGGTACATCGCGATATGCGACGGACGGGTGCCGCGCGTGCCGTGAAGTCGGTAGGGGCATGCCCCCGCGGGAAGGGTACAACCCAACCCAGTGCTTAGTAGGCGAGATTTTTCGTTTCAACCAAGGACAGTTGCAGAATAGGTTTCAGTTCGCCACATGTCAACAAAATTCGCTGACAGCGAACTTGCGCGCCGCCGCACTTGGCTGTTTATTGTACAGCTTTCCGGTTTTTGACTTCGATACAAGGTGCGATACAATCTGGGCACCATCGGCAAAAAGCCAATGATTTCAAGGGGTTCCAGGGACAGGTTACCCAGTCCGCCTCTGGGCACCATCTCCAAGCCCGCGTCAGCGCCAGCTTTCGCGGGTTTTTCTTCCTTGAAAATCATCCCCGCTTGACGCCCAGCACCCAGCAGAGTATCGACGCGAAATAAGCGAAAGCGTTTCTCTTCCGGGCAGTCCCGTGGCTCGCATTTTTTGGCTGCGATTATTTAGTTCAGATCTCTTCCTATGCACCCGGTCACCGGACTCCTTTTAAAGTAGCTTTTAGCTCGCTGAAATGGCGGACTCAGCAGCGCTCGATCAGCAGTGCGGTGCCCGTTCCGGCGGCGCCGCTGGCGGCCACTATGCCCAATTGCCGGTCGCGGCGCTCGAGTTCGTCCAGCAGGCTTCCCGCCATCATCGCGCCGGTGGCGCCCATTGGGTGCCCCAGCGCAATCACGCCGCCGTTCACATTCAGCTTGTCACCGCCGATATCCAGGTCGCGCTGGCACTTCACCACGGTTGCCGCAAAGGCCTCGTGCAGCTCGAACAGGTCCACGTCGGCCGGGGTGATACCCTGCTGCCGCATCAGTTTGCCGGCCGCCGCCGCACAGCCGGAGATCACCGTCAGCGGGTCGTCACACAGGCTCGCGGCGGCCCTGATTTTTGCCCTGGGCTTTATGCCGCAGCTTCGTCCGACGGATGCATCCCCCACCAGCAGCAGCGCGGCGCCGTCGGCCATGGCCGGGGAGTTGCCGGCGGTGTGGATATGGCGTATTTCGCGGAGGTCGCTATTGGCGCGCAGCTGGAATTCATCGACGCCCGCGGCGCCGAGATCGGCAAAGGCTGGCGGCAATTGCGCCAGGGATTCCGGGGTGGTCTGGTCGCGAATGCACTCGTCCGCGCTGACCGTGATGCCCTTGACCGGGTTGGCGACCGGAACGATCGATTTGAACCAGCCGTTGTCCCTGGCTCGCGCCGCGCGCCGCTGACTGGACAGGGCAATGCGATCGGCCTCCTGCCGGGATACACCGTACTGGGTGGCGATCAAGTCGGCGCCGCTGCCCATCATCAGCATGCGGCAGTGCAGGGCCAGCTCCGCATCGGTGAACACCGAGGCCTTATCCGACAACATCGGCACCCGCGACATCATCTCCACCCCGCCGGCCAGCACCGCAGAGGCCTGACCCGCGTTTACCTTGAGCGCGGCGAAATTGATCGCATCGAGGCCGGACGAGCAGAAGCGGTTGAGCGTAATACCGGGGATATGCGCCGGCCAGCCGGCGTAGAGCAGCGAGGTCTTGGCGATATTGGCAGCCTGGTCGCCGGCCTGGGTCACGCACCCCAGGATCACGTCGTCGACGCTTTTCCTGTCCAGCCCGGTGCGTTGCTCCAGGGCCAGATACAGAGTCTGCATCAGCTCCAGTGGCGACAGATCATGAAGTCCGCCGGACTCCTTGGCGCGCCCCCGCGGCGTGCGGATAGCGTCGTAGATATAGGCCCGGTTCATCAGTTGACTCCCACTATAAAGCTGGCACAGGTGGTGGCGCTGCCACCCAGGTTAAAGGTGCCCATATTTTCCGCGCCGCGAATCTGGTAATCGCCGGCGCGCCCGGTCACCTGCCGGAAGCAGTCCAACAGCATGCGCACGCCGGTCGCCCCCACCGGATGGCCCAGGCCGATCAGGCCGCCGCTGGCATTGATCGGCAGGTCGCCGTCCAGCGCGATGCGCCCGTCCGCCACCGCCTTCCAGCTTTCCCCCGGCGCGGTGAGACCACAGTGGTCGATCACCATATACTCGGTAATCGAAAAGCAGTCGTGTACTTCCAGGCCGTCCAGCTCGGTGACGCTCGCCATGCCCGCGCGGGCAAGGGTGTCGGCCATCAGCCGTCGCACATGGGGAAACAGTAGCGGCTGGCCCGCACTGAGGCGGAGCTTTTCATCCAGCTCGATAGCCGCGGAGGTGTGCCCCCAACCTTTGATGCGGGGAATATCACTCAACCGCAGGCCGTGTTTCTGCGCGTACTCCGCCGCCATTTTTTCGCTCGCGAGAAACACACAGGCCGCCCCGTCGGTAATCTGCCCGCAGTCGGACTTGCGGATGCGCCCCTCGATGGGCGGGTTCTCGTCGTCGCAGTCGGTGAAGAAGCCGGGCTCAAAGTGCCAGTGGCGCGACTGCGCCGCGGGGTTCTTTTTCGCGTTGCGGTAATTGATTTCCGAGATAGCTTTCAGGTAATCGGTGTCGATTCCGTGGCGCCGGTCGTACTCGTCGATGATCCGGTTGAACATATACGGCCAGGGATACTCGCAGTTCCCGGCCTCCCGCCCCCTCCAGGTCGCCGCCCCCAGATATTCGGCGCCGGTCCTGCCCGGCACGTTGCGCATATACTCCAGGCCCATTACACAGGCGAGGTCGCAGTCACCACAGCGGATATCCCGCATAGCGCCCAGCAGGGCCATGGAACCCGAGGCACAGGCCGCTTCGTGGCGCGTGCTGGGTATACCGTTCAACTCCGGATAGGCCTGAGCGAAGAATCCGCCCAACAGCCCCTGGCCGGTAAACAGGTCTCCGACAAAATTGCCGATATGCCCAACCTCAATCCGATCCGGGGGCAGGCCGCACTCGGACAGGGCCGCGTCGAAGCAGGATTTGAACATCTGGAAGATATCCAGGCCCTCGCGGGCCCAGTTGCGGGCAAAGTCCGTCTGGCTGCCTCCCAGCAGGTAAACCGGTGCAGACATTATCAGCCCCTCCCGCGATCGGGCCGCGTGGACGCGTCCTCTGCGGAGCGCACGGCAACCTGTTCCTGCAGCACGAAGCGCTGCACCTTGCCCAGTGCGTTTCGCGGCAACTGCGCAAACAGCTCCAGGCGCTCCGGCAGTTTGAACTTGGCGATGCCCTTGCCCTCCAGGTAGCGAACGATATCCTCTAACGCCGGCGCTTTTTCCGGGTCGCCGGGCACCACGCAGGCGCAGACCCGCTCGCCCAGATTTGGGTCTGCATAGGCGCACACAGCGGCTTCGCGCGCACCGGAAAACCCTTCCAGCAATACATCGATTTCGGACGGGGACAGTTTCATTCCGCCTCGATTGATGATGTCCTTGCAACGCCCGGCAATGCGATAAAAACGGTTGCCCTCGCCGCAGATCTCCACCAGATCACCTGTCAGGAAGTAGCCGTCATCGGTAAAGACCTCGCGGCTGTCCGCACCCCAGTAGCCGTCGAACACCGTGGGGCCCTTTACCACCAGCTCGCCGGCGGTACCCGGCTCGGTAATTTCCGTGCCGGTTTCCGGATCTATCACTTTGGTCCAGATGGTTTTACTGGCGTGGGACTGCCACTCGAGACCGGCCGCCCCAAAGCGCGGGAACATGTAGGCCCTGACGGCCGGATCGGGCACGTCCTTGGGCCTGGACAGCAAATTGATCCCCTCGTTGGAGCCGTAATAATTCACCACGCTGACTCCGTAATCGCGGTCGAATTTTTCCATCATCCACGGGGCCAGCGGTGCGGAGCCCGAGCCTATGGCGTGCAGCGCGGAAAAATCAAACTGTTTCCACAGCGCCTCGTTTTTGGCCAGCTGGTTCAGCATCGCCGGCGGAATAATGGTGAAATTTACTTTTTCATCCTGCACCTGTTGCAGGAAGACTTCGGGCTCGAACGGCTGGTGCAACACCAGTGTGCAGCCCACCAGTACAAATGCGTACAGGAAGGCACTGACCGACGCCATATTGACCAGCGGAAAGGGGTTCAGCAGGACATGGCCGGTCTGGTAGTCCCCCGCCTCGACGCAATTGCGCGCAACCGTCATCCACATATTGTGGGAGCGCGGCACCCCCTTGGGCACCCCGGTGGTGCCCGAGGTCCAGCACAGGGTGATAGTCTGGTTGGCATCCTGCGGATTGGCTGTCCAATGTGCCCGCAGGCGCTCTCCGGCAGTGCAGCTCTCGCCAGGGTCCATTTGCAGATTGTCGTCCCAAACCAGTATCGCCATCCGGCTGGCCAGGGGCTCCGCCCGCAGGCCGCCGAAGGGTTTGCCCTTCAGCGTCTTCACGGAAATATACGCCCGGGCATCCAGGGTTCCGGCAATATGGCGCAGCTCGTGTTCAGCGTATTGCACTGGCACCGGGGAAATGATCGCGCCTATTTGGCTGATGGCCATATAACAGACGACCAGCTCGGCGATATTCGGCATCTGCACTATGACCCGGTCATCAACACCAATCCCCTGCGCCAACAGCTGCGCGGCCAGGTTGGTGCTGGCATTTTGCACCTCGGCAAACGTCAGTCGCCGGGGCTCTGAACCCACCAGCTCCCACCGGTTGGGCTGATCCACGAGCGCCAGCATATCCGGCTGCTCTGCCGCCCTCTCGGCCAGCAGCTGGTGCAGGCAGACCCCCTCCCAGAGACCGCTCTTTTCGTACTCATCGATTCGCTGTTTCGAAGAAGTGATCATAATTTTCTCTTATTATTGTGAGTTGAGCGTGATTCCCGGGCCGTGTTAACCCCGACGGAAATTCAACAGAGCCGGTCGGGCCGCTTTATTACGCAGTCAACAACGGGATACGGCCTCGCGATATTCTTTCTCCAACTGCGCCACCACCTCGGCGATGGACTGCCGCCGGGTGACGGCGCCAACGCCCTGACCCGCCGCCCAGATATCCCGCCAGCGCCTGACATCGCCAGCGGCCTTCAGGAAGTCGATCTCCGCCGCCCCCGGCATATTGTCTGGATCGTAGCCGCCGCGGATCAGGCTGTCGCGCAACCAGTTGGCTTTGACCCCGGTGATGGCATCGCTGGTGACAATGTCGGCGCCGGAAGCATCGATCACCATCTGCTTGTAGGCTTCCTGGGCGCGGCTCTCATGGGTGGGGATAAAGCGGGTGCCCATGTAGACATAATCGGCGCCAAGCACCTGCGCAGCGCGCACTGCGCGGCCGCTGCTGATGGCACCGGAGAGAATGATTTCCCCGTCAAAAAAGCTGCGCACTTCCTCTACAAATGCAAAGGGCGAAATCTGCCCGGTGTGCCCGCCAGCGCCGCTGCAAACCAGTGCCAGCCCGTCCGCGCCCGACGCCGCAGCCTTGCGGGCATACTCCAGTGAAACTACATCGGCGTAGATTTTGCCTCCATAGCTATGCACCTGGTCCACGGCATCCCTGGGGCTGCCGAGCGCGGTGATTACGATCGGGGCGCGGTATTTGACCGCCAGGGCCAGCTCGTCGCGGCAGCGGCTGTTGCTGCGGTGCATCACCAGGTTCATCGCCCAGGGGGCGGCGCCGGGCCTGTCCGCCAGTGCTGCGGTTATCTCCCGCAGCCAGTTTTCCAGATCTTCCGCTGTGCGCGCATTGGGCGCCGGAAACGATCCGACAATGCCCGCCTCGCAACTGGCCACCACCATTTCCGGGCCAGACAACAGGAACATGGGGGCCTGTATGACCGGCAGCTTGAGGTTCCCTGCACCTTTCACAGTGGCCAAAGGCCCGATACCAGTTGCTTTATCCATCGAGCACCATATAGCTTTTATTATTAGACTTTATGCTATATCAAATAATAGTTGGCAGGCAATACAGGATAACCGCACAAGAAAAAATGAAACTATTAGCCTGAAAAATCCTACCAGTTTCAAAAATAACAGATGGATGCAGCGCCAAACTATACTTGCATTAATAGACTTAACTACTTCAAAACAATAGACTTGAATCCACAAGAATAATCACACACGCCAACCGCCAGCCCGCGAATAGGCCACAAACACCAGAGGCGAACCATGCCCACAGACCTACATGATCAAAACCGCTTCCCGATAACGGAGAAATGCCTGGGGGCAATCCCCCGGCTGAAGGATGCCCCGCAGTGGATTTACGAGATAGACAACCCCTATCTGCACGGCGTCTACGCCCCGAGCGAAAACATCGACCTCTGCGCAGCGGAACTGGAAATAGAGGGCGAGATCCCCCGGGATATGTACGGTGCCTATCTGCGCAATGGCCCCAACCCGCGCCAGAAACCGAAAAATCTCTATCACCCGTTTGACGGCGACGGCCTGGTGCACGGCATTTATTTCAAGGATGGAGAAGTGGTCTACCGCAACAGCCAGATACAAACCGCTGCCCTGCTGCGCGAGCAGGCGCAACATCAGGCCATCTGGCCCGGCGTTATGGGACCTTTCGACTTCACACTGCCGGATTTCCCGATCAAGGATACGTCCAACACGGATATCATCTGGCACAACGGCCGCCTGATCAGCCTGTGGTACAACTCCGGCATTCCTTACACTCTGGACCCGGTGACTCTGGAAAACCTCGGCCCGCTGGAATCCCCGAGCAAACTGACGCGCAAGATGTCCGCGCACTCACGGGTCGACTGGGAAACCGGGGAGATGTTTTTCTTCGATTACGGCGATACCCCGCCCTATATGACCTACGGCGTGCTCAATCCCGACGGCACCCTGAAGCACGAGTGCCCTATCGACCTGCCGGGCCCGCGCCTGCCCCACGAAATCACCTTCACGAGCAACTACGCGGTACTGCACGATCACCCGCTGTTCCACGACGTGGATGTCCTGCAGCGGCACGGCATGCGGGTGATCCGCTTCCACCGCGATATGCCCACCCGTTTCGGCCTGATCCCGCGGCTGGGCACTAAGGTCACCTGGTTTGAATGCGAACCCTGCTATGTACTGCACACCTCCAACGCCTGGGAGGAGGGCGACTGGGTCGTGATCGACGGCTGCCGCTCCACCAACCCGATGCCGGATGCCGATCCCGGCGAAGGCGCGCTGTCACATATGCTTGCCTATATGCGCCTGGAGGCGAACAACTATCGCTGGCGCCTGAACCTGCGCACCGGCGAGGTAAGGGAAGCGCCGATAGACGACCTGAATTCGGAATTCAACAAATCAAACCAAATCTTCCACGGCGTGAAAACCCGCTACGCCTATCACCAGAAAATTCCTCTTTTGGCCGACGGCGGGCACACACTGCGTTTTACCGGGCTGATCAAATACGACAACGAAACCGGACAGCGCCAGGAGTGGAACTACGGCCCCGGCGTTTTCGGCAGCGAAACGCCGTTTGTGCCCAGGGAAGGCGCGGACCGCAACAGTGGAGAGGACGACGGCTACCTGACCAGTTTCGTAACGGACACTAGCGACTGGACATCCCACTGCCTGATCTTCGACGCGCGGGATATCACCATAGGTCCGATTGCAAGAATCAGGCTGCCACACCGCGTACCTTACGGATTCCACGGCTGGTGGGCGCGGGGGGAGGATATCTTCCGCTGATCGCGCGCTCCCAGACAGTCGGCGCCAAAAAAACGGCAAGTAACGGAAATATTTGCTGTTAAGGAACCTCTGAATAATTCCGCGATACCTCTGGCTTGCAGAGGCATTGCGGAATTATTCAGAGGTTCCTTAACTGATGTGCATATCCCGACACTGACAAGAGCCCGTTGCAAGCACAATTTAACGCGGTACCCGTCCCAGCAGTAAAACAACAATAAATATCCCGGAGATACGCGATGAAAACCACAATAAAAACATTTCCGCTCACCCTTCTGGCCAGTGTTGTGGCCACCTCGGCCAACGCAGCCACCATCGAGGAGGTGATAGTTACCGCCGAGAAGAAGTCCTCCAGCGTTCAGGATGTCCCGATGTCCGTCGCCGCTATCGGCGGCGACGACATCGGCATCGGCAAAGTCACGGATATGAACGACGTGGCCCTCAAGACTCCCGGGGTCGCCTTCAAGCAGTTCAACCTGGGGGAGCCGCGCCTGTACATCCGCGGTATCGGCAACAGCTCCGACTCCGCCGCCAGCGACTCCGCAGTCGGTATCTTTATCGACGAAGTGTATATCGGCCGCACCGGCGGCAGCGGCTTTGATCTGATCGATCTGGAGCGCGTGGAAATCCTGAAAGGCCCCCAGGGAACCCTGTATGGAAAGAATACCAACGGCGGTGCGGTGAACTTTATTACCACCCGCCCCAGCGGGGAGCGCTCCACCGAGCTCAGCTTTACCGCCGGTAACGGAGGCCTGTTCCACACCCAGGCGCTGCTCAACGGCGCCATGACCGAATCGGTGGCCGGCAAACTGACCATCGCCCACAAGTTGCGCGACGGCTTCGAGAAAAATGTCATTCGCGAATCCGATATCACTGCCGACACCGGCCTCACCAACAGCCCCATTGTGGGAAATTCCCAGGGCGCGGCCGGAGCGGGAGATAAACTCGGCGATATCAAGAGTCTGCACATGCGCGGCCAGCTGCTGTTCGACCTCAGCGACCAGACGACGGTGCTGTTGAGCGGCGACTACTCCAAAGACGAGACCAACGGCAGCTGCAGCCACCTGCAGAATATAGCCGCCGGCGCCCTCGGCACCGGTGCCCTGTGGCAGAATGCGGTCGACGGCCTGTCCTCAGAGTACAGGCGGAACAAGCGCAGTTGCGCCTCCCAGTTCGACACCTCGCAGGAGCGCGAAATTAAGGGCCTGAGCGCTCGTATTGAACAGGGCCTCGCCTGGGCCGACCTGTTGTCCATTACCGCCTGGCGCGCCAGCGAACTCGCCTACCTGGACGACCTGACCGGTATACCACTGACCGATATCAGCCTGCCCTACTCGGCACCGGAAAATGTCATCGACGGCGCCGAGGAAGAGGCGGCACAGTTCTCGCAGGAATTCCGCCTGAGCGGCAGTTACGACAGTGTCGACTGGATTGCCGGCATCTTCTATATGCAGGAGGAGGTCGAGCGCGCGGAGGAATTCTATACCCGCTACAACGCCGCCCTGAGCGGCGGCCTGGGTCTCGCGGCGGAAGGGGATGTCATCTTCCTGCAGGACAACACGACCACCAGCACCGCAGTCTATGCCCAGGCGGACTGGAACCTCGACGACAGCTGGACCCTTACCTACGGTGTGCGCTGGAGCAGGGATGAAAAGGAAATCACCCAGGATGCCCAAGACCTGCTGGGCACAGGGTTTCCCACCGGTGTGCCGCTGATCCTGCCGGAGTTTGACCAGCCGGTTGAAGGCTCGGCGGACTGGCAGGAGGTTACGCACAGGGCATCGGTCAATTACCGCTTTGATGAAGATGCGATGCTATACCTCACCTACTCAGAGGGTTTCAAGAGCGGGGCCTTTCCGTCGCAGACCAACCTGGCTGCCAACGCCACCGAGACGGTCGATCCGGAATTTGTGGAAAACATCGAACTGGGCCTGAAATCCACCTGGTTCGACAATCGCCTGCAATTCAATATTGCCTATTACGACCTCGACTATGACAACCTGCAGGTGTTTGAGCTGAGCCCCACCCTGCTGCTGGTACTGAATAATGCCCAGGCGTATTCCAGGGGCTTCGAGACCAGTGTCGCCTTTGCCGCAAGCGACCACCTGACCATCAGCGCCAGCTACAACGACGGCGAGGCGCGCTTCGAGGAGTTTGTCAACGCCAGCGGCACCGACCTGTCCGGTAAGCGGCTGCCCCTGTCATCGGACAAGTCCGGCACCCTGGATATTGACTACCGCCTGCCCCTGGCCGGCGGCAGCGCGCTGGCCCTCAACCTGAACTACGCGTGGAAGGACGACTTCTACACCGAAGCGACGAATGCCGCGGTGACACGCCAGGACGCCTACGGCGATCTGGGGGCCTCCGCCTCCTGGAGCAGCGCGGACGAGTCCCTCACGCTGCGCGCCTGGGGCAAGAATCTGAACGACGGGGACCGGGTGGCCTCGGTGACGGTGGACCCGACAGGTATTACGTCCGAGAAATATATGGCTCCCAGGACCTACGGCGTGACGCTGTCCAAGCGTTTCTAGAAGCTGTTTCACAACGTAGCGAGCGAGTGACTGGTGGTGGCCGCCGGAGCGGAGGCACCGCAGTGTACAAGTAGTACATGAGGATGCCGAGCACCGCCGGACGCCTGGCGCCCGTTTAGTAATTGTGAAACAGCTTTTAGCGGAAACGCACCTCGTCCGCCCGGGGTACCTCGCGGCAGGTCCGGCAGATCACATCGGTCGCCAGCTCGTTGCCGCAGGGCTTGTGCACCAGCGTCAGGGGATGCCTGACCTTGGGCAGCCACTCGAGCACCCACTGTCGCAGTGCCATGGTCAGCGGGTAGAGTGCCTTGCCCTTTTCGGTCAGGTGATATTCGTAGCGCGGCGGGTTGCTCTGGTACTCGCGGCGACTGAAAATGCCGGCATCCACCAGCAACCTGAGGCGGTCTGCCAGGATATTCGTGGCCGCCCCCAGTTGCTGGCGAAAATCGTCGTAACGCCGCAAACCCACAAATGCCATCGCCATCAGCAGCAGGGTCCAGCGGTCGCCGATAATATCGATGATATGCCCCAGCAACTGGGTGTCGGCACCGGCGCCGCGTGTGCGGCGCTGGCTGCCAAATTCGCTCAGTTTTTTCGGCGGCTCGCCCTGTGGCGACGCCTTGAAGACACGCTCTACATCGTCGTAGTGGAGCGCTTCGCGGCAGTGGCGACATATCGCCAGCGGCTCGAAAGGATGTCCCTTGCCGGCGGTATGAAACAACCTGCTGGGCAGCTGCGCATCTGCGACATCGGCCCACTCGGTTTCCCACTGCCAGATCAGCAGCGCCCAGGGGTAGAGCGCCAGGCCCTTGCCGGTGAGCCGATACTCATAGCGCAGGGGCGCTTCCTGGTAGGGGTTCTTGTACAGGATGCCATTCTGCACCAGGGTTTCCAGGCGCTTGGAAAGGGTGCCTCGGGAGGCGCCAGTTCCGGAGCGAAAGTCTTCAAACCGGTGCTGGCCGAGAAATACCTCGCGCAGAACGAGAAGGGTCCAGCGATCCCCGAGCAGATTCAGCCCCCGGGCGACCGGGTTGGACAGTATTTGTTGAGCGGCTTGCATGGGGCGAATCCTACTGGAAACGGGTTGCGGATAAAACCACACGCAGAAACCCCGCTTGCCGCCCGCACTTTTCGCCTGTTAGTCTAACAATAAAAGTAATATCGATGCCCGCCGATCACTTTCAGAAAAGGCTCGTCGCGCGACACCCCAGGTCGCGCCCGGTTCAGCCAACGGATAAAAATCATGAACACCTGGTTTGAGCAGCACAGAGTCACTCTCGACAAAGCCCTGGATGCCTGCGCGAAACGCTATGCCTGGACGGCCTATATCGAGAGCCCCAGCCGCAAAATTCACGGCAGCGCAATTCCCGCCGCCGGCAAGGCGCGTTTCGAGGCACTGCTGAACCGGGACTACCCGCTGCAACTGCCCGGCGAGACCGGCCGCACCGGTGCCGAGGTGTCGCCCTATACGCGGGCGCCGCTGGGCATTACCTACCCCAGGGTGGATATTCCCCGACTCTTTTCCGCGGTTGAACAGGCGATGCCGGCCTGGCGGGACGCCGCGGTGGAAACCCGCGTGGGTATCTGCCTGGAAATCCTGCACCGCTGCGCACAGCAGCTGTTTGCAAACGCCCACGCCACCATGCACACCTCCGGCCAGAGTTTTGTCATGGCCTTTGCCGGCAGCGGCGCCAATGCGCTCGACCGCGGGCTGGAGGCGCTGGCCTATGCCTACAAGGCCATGCGGGACATCCCCGCGGACGCCACCTGGGAGCGGGGTTTCGGTGCCGGCGGCACCGTCAAACTGCAGAAACAGTACCGGCTGGTGCCGCGCGGTATCAGCGTCAACATCTGCTGCGCGACCTTTCCGCTGTGGAACGGCTATCCGGCCCTTTGCGCCAGCCTGGCCACCGGCAACCCGGTGGTCTTCAAGCCCCACCCCAGCGCCATACTGCCGGTGGCCCTGGTGGTTTCCGTGTGTCGCCAGGTACTGGAGGAAGCCGGCTTCGATCCCAACCTGGTCAGCATGGTTGCGGACACCCGCGAGGCGCCGGCCACCATCGCACTGCTGGAGCAGCCGGCGACCGCCATTGTCGACTTCACCGGCAGCCCCGGCTTCGGCCGCTGGATCGAAAACAACTGCCGCAACGCGCAGGTGTATACCGAAACCGCGGGCTGCAACTCGGTGGTGATCGAATCCACCGACGACTTTGAAGGCATGTGCCGGGCCATAGCCCAGTCCCTGTGCCAGGCCTCGGCACAGATGTGCACCAGTGTGCAGAACATCTACATTCCCGCCGACGGCATAGGAGTCCGGGGCACGCGTGTCGGCTTTGACGAGGTGGCGCGGGGCCTGGTGCAGGCGGTGGACGAGCAGCTGGCCGATCCCCGAAATGCCGCCTTCCTGTGCGGCGCGCTGGTCAGCGACGATATCTACCGCGCGCTTGAAAAACTGCGCACACAGGGGCGCGCGCACGGCCGCTTGCTGCGGGATACCGCCCCCTATCAGCATCCGGAGTTCCCCGATGCGCGCACGGCCACACCACTGATGATCGAAGTCACCGAGGCGCAGAGCCACCTGTACCGCGGTGAATTTTTCGGGCCTGTGTCCTTCCTGATCAGGGGCGGGTCCGCCGACAGCTGCCTGTCCGATGCCACCCGCAATGCCAGAGAGTGCGGCGCCATTGCATCCCACGTCTACTCGGTAAACCCGGAATTTCTACAGGCCGCACAGGATGCCTACAACAACGCCGGCGCCTCGGTAGCCTGCAACCTGATGAATATGCCGATCAATTTTGCCGCGGCCTACAGCGACTTTCACGTAACCGGGCTGAACCCGGCGGGCAATGCCTGCCTCACGGATCTGGCCTTTGTCGCCAGTCGCTTCCGCATAGTGCAGCGCAAAGTCATGGCCTGCTAAAGCCGGAACAGGATCGAGAATACAGCCGTGGACGATCTATTTATCCCCGCTATCGGCATGACCCAGCTGGGCAAGTTTGCCCAGTGCAGCGTCAAGGCCCCGAGCGGAAAGGCCGGGGCGCTGGCCCTGAAAAGAGCCGAAACCACAAAGGCAGCGCTATGAGCCACTGGATGCCCGACAGAAACCTCTCCGGCATGGAGCGCGTCAGAAGCCTCGAAGCCCGTGAACAGCGCTCCGGTATGGCGGAAAATCTGGGCTATAGCATCCAGTCTATCGCCGACGGCACCGTGGTTTACCGCTACGAGCCGAAAGAGCGCCACCAAAACCTGATCGGCTCCCTGCACGGCGGCATTCTCGCTTCACTGTTGGATAGCGCCATGGGTGCCGCAGTGATGACCCAGCTGGCGCCGGGCGAGTCGCACACCATGACGGACCTGACAGTGAAATTTATTGACGCGGTGCGGGATCGAGAGGCGCTACTGGTGATCGAGGGTCGCGTCAATCGAGCCGGCAGGCGCATGTTTTCCACCGAAGGCGCCATACGGGATCAACAGGGGCGCCTGATTGCCCGCGCCCTGGCAAGCGCAATCCGGCTGTAACCCCGGCGGTCGGGAGAGTAGAAGCGGAAGCAAACCGAGTGGCCGCAAATCAGGCACATAAATGCTTGATTTTTCGTGGAGGGTTTGCGGACCCGAGCCGCACACCCGGATTGAAAAAAGCCTGGATAGCTTTTTTCAACAAACTGTTAACTCAGATCGCCGGAAAATACAGCCGGTGCAATTGCAGTGAAGGGCCTGGATCGGACTCACCTGTCACCCAATGACAAGGAACTGCCGACACAGAAACTGCCGTAGCTGTCTTCACGGGAAAATCAGCCAGTCTTTCTGTTTGCTCACCGGCGCAAGGTGGTGATAAAAATGTGACACACATCGCATTGGTTTCGGCAAGCTGGGCTCCAGTGGCCCAACGTTTGTCTTGGCGAGATGACCACTCAGTTGGAAGCAATAACCACCATGAAACCAGACACCCAGCTTCTGAAGTCCGTATGGGCGGAATCGCAAGAACACATCAGTACCAGCAAGATGGAGATGCAGAGGCTGGAACTGGACAGGCTGGTATCGGCGATATTCAGCAACGGTCCCTTTTATTTCTATATCGTCGACTTCGCCGATATGTCGCTGAGCTATGTCAGTCCGTCGATTGAGGAGATACACGGTCTGGATCCGCAGCGGGTCACCTTTCAGGACATACTCGAGCAGATACATCCGGACGATATGGATTTCGTCTCCCGCGCCGAGGCGGCGGCCTTTGATCTGGTCTACGGCAGAATAGCCGCGGAAAAACGCACCAAGTACAAGATTTCCTACTGTTTCAGATTCAGGACTGCGGACGGTTCCTATCAGCTGTTCAACCACCAGGCCGTGATCCTGAATACCGATGCGGAGGGCAGGCTGGCGAAGGCGCTCAATATCCACACCAATATCAGCCACCTGACGGATCAGAACAATCACCGCGTTTCGGCCATCGGCATGCTCGGGGAGCCGTCGTTTCTGGATATCGCCGCGCGCACGCCGGGCGGGGCGCGAGTCGCCGCGCCATTTAGCGGGCGCGAGCTGGAAATCATCAGGCTGATGTCGAATGGACTCACCAGTGCGGAAATCGCCGAGGAGCTGTGCATTTCTCCCAACACGGTCAAGAACCACCGGAAAAATATTCTAAAAAAATCCGACTGCAAGAACTCTGGTCAGTTGATCAGCAAGTGTATTGGCGAGGGTCTTCTCTGACGTCGCCGCGCGCGGAGAGGCGAAATGACTCCAAAGGGCTATTGATAGAAAGGTGCTATAAGGGCATTTTGGTCGGGAGTCTCGAATCCCCGAAAAATTCGAGGCTCAGCGGAACAGGGACGTACCGCTTACTGACGGACTGTAGAAAAATTCTTTTTCAACAACCCGCTATGCGGCTTTATGGAGCGGCTGTCAGGAAGACCCCACGCGCATAGGCTCTGCAACGGACCTCGCCGCCTCTTCTCCGTACAGGCAGGTGACCAGCTGCAGCGCAAAGTCCATCGCGGTGCCCGGCGCCTGGCTGGTGATCAGGTTGCGATCCACCACCAGCGCAGCGTCGCTCGCCTCTTTGGCCTGGCCGCGCAGCTCGTCGCGGAAAGACGCGTGGCAGGTAGCCCTGTAGTCTCCGATCAATCCGTGCCTGCCCAGCACCACTGCCGGCGCTGCGCAGATAGCAGCGAGCCAGCGGCCGGAATGCAACTGCTCGGCGAGCCACTCTATCAGGCGTTCACTGTTGTGCAGATGCTCCGCGCCGGGCATGCCGCCCGGCAGCGCGATCAGATCCCAGCCAGCATGCTCGCAATCCCGCAGCAGGCAGTCCGCCTCTATCGCGACACCGCGCGACGCGGTGATGCGCCTGTGCGGCATCGCCGAGGCCAGGGTGACCTCGGCGCCGGCGCGGCGCAGCACATCGACGATGGTGACGGCCTCGATTTCCTCGGATCCGTCGGCTATCGGAACCAGCACTCTCGCCATACTCCAGCTCCTTTCTGATGTATTGAGCGTGACTTCACGGCTTCAAACGCTGGGCATATCGCGCCGCTCCCAGCCTACAGCCACACGGACCAGAAGAGGCGTATCACATTGGCGCCGAAGCTGTAGGCCGGCTCCTCGCCCGGATTGATGTCGGTGCCGTCGCCGTGCACCGTTACATCGCGGAAGTTTTCGTAGTCGAACAGTATATGGTCCCAGTAGAGGTTGAGGGTATTCTTGCGCTGGAACAGGGACCAGCGGTCCGGCAGCACATAGGCGACGCCGATACCGATCGAGGCGCTGGTGAAATCGCTCAGCTCCTTGTCCCGCGCGCGGAAGTTGGTGGCGTTGCGGTAGGGGAAGAGGTCGCTGTAGAAATCGGCCCCGCTCTGCTGGTAGAAGCGCAACTTGCCCTCGAAGATCCACTGGTCCTTTTCCTCCAGCGGATGGGTGTAGCGGAACTCGATATTGTCGGCGCGAATACCCCAGCTGTCGACATAGTAGCGGTATTCCCCCTTCACCGCGGCGCGATACGGCAGCCGGTATTTCGCGCGCAGGGCCACCGCGTCGCTGTTGCGGGTGCGCGGGTACTCCTCCGGCTGGTAGCTGAAACCGAGCGGCTTGCTCGGATCGACGTAGCGCACGCTGCGGTAGGGGTTGTTCAGGAAGCCCTCGTCGGACACCGTCTCGACGCTCAATTCGGCAATCAGTTTCTGGGTCAGAATCTGATTCCACGACAGCGCGTAGCGGCGGTGCTCGGCGAAGTCGGCGAAGGTGTCGTCGTCGTTGCGGTAGACGTCGTCGCTGCCGTAGCTGAAGCGCAGGTCCAGAGTGCTGAGATCGCCGAAGAAAGTCTGGCTGACACCGAGAGAGACGGTCTCCGCCTGGTAGTCGTTTTCGGAACTGTTGGTGTAGCCGAGACTCAGCGTGGTCTTGTCCACCAGGTAGTCGGCGCCGAGGGAGTATTCGTCGCGCTGTTCCGAATAGCGGCTGGCCGTGGCCTCCACATCGATGGAGGCGCCGGAGATCATGTCCACATAGTAGTTGGCGGACAGGGACAGGTTGCTGCCGACATTCTTGCGCACCAGCACAGACGGGCCGTCGATGGTGACACCGCCGCCGCTGTAGGAGTGGTACATGGTGTCGGCGCGCTCCTCCGGCAACACTGCGGCGTCGGCGAGTATAGGGCAGAGCGCCAGTAGGCAGGCCAGGAGGTATTCGCCTGCAAACAGGCTCCTACAGACGCGGCCTATAGACGGTCTTTTAGTTACAGCCACAACCACCTCCACTGCCGCCCTCGGCGCCGCGGGCCGCCTCGCGGGCCTCGTAGACGTGATTCATATAGCCTGCCGCGACCGGATCCCGCTCGAAACCCATAATCGGGTCGGCCAGGTAGTGGCGCTCGTAGGGGGCCACCCAGGGGGTTGCGGTGCAGCCGGTAACACAGAGTGCTGCGCAGAGCAGGATCAGCAGGCGGGCCATCGGTTTACTCCCGGATCAGTTCCTTGATGATTTTCTTGTAGGCGGCCTCGTCGCCGTCGCGGTAGCCGCGGTGGATCTGGCGCACCTTGCCGTCGCGGTCGATAAATACCGAGCTCGGCATGGCGTCAATGCCGTATTTCTTGCTCACTTCACCGGCGCTGTCGAACAGGATCGGGAAATCCACCGGGATCTTCGCCAGCATCTTCTCCGCGTCGGCGCGCTCGGAATCCACGTTCACGCCCCACACCTGGAAGCCGGCGGCCTGGTAGCGCGCGTGCAACTCGTCCAAAAGCGGCATCTCCTTGCGGCAGGGGCCGCACCAGGAGGCCCAGAAATTCAGCATGATCACGTCGCCGCGCTGTTCCGCCAGGCGCAGGTTGTCGCCCTTGTTGGAGGCGAGGGTGAAGTCGAACGAGGGTTCGGCGGCGAGGGCCAAATGGGAGGACAGGATCAGAGCCAAACCGGCCAGGAAACGAAACATCGCTAGCATCCTTTTTGTTGTCATGCAGGTTATTGTCAATCAGAAAAAGAAGGAGACACCCAGCTGCGCGGACAGGTTGTTGGTGGTCTGCGCCTCGCCGAAAATCTCGTGTTCGAAGACGTGGTCGCGGAAGTCGAGGCGCAGCGCCAGCCAGTCGCTGGCCAGCACCCGCGCGCCGACGCCGAAATTGTAGGTAAAGTGCGACTCGTCGGCGAAGGCGGTGTTGCCGACGCCGCCGATCAAATAGAGGCTGCTGTTCAGCGCCCAGTCGTCGAAAATAAAATACTCGCCCGGAAACAGGTTCCAGGCCAGAGACAGGTTGTAGTAGCTGAGCTGGCGCTGCTCGTCGGTCAGAAGCGGCGCGGCGCCGCTCAAGCGCTCAAAGCTGGATTCACCCAGCTCCGTCTCGCCGTAGGCGGCCTCCATAAAGATATCTTCATTGATATGGTAGGCCAGCGCAGCGCCGTACACGGTGTTGGAGCCGAAGTCCTCCACATTGATCACACCGCCAAAGGTCGTGAACTCTATATTCTCGCTGTCGATGCGCGCCTCGCGGATCTCGCGCCGCTCCAGGTCCGGGGAGACGATTTCGCCCAGGGGGTCATCGCCCTGCGCGTATGCGCCGGCGCTCGCCAGCAGCGCGGCGGCCGTTACAGATATACGTCGAAACCAAGCTTCCACTCGACTATCTCCTGATTTTCCTCCCGCGACGTGAGCAGGTAGTGATTGGCGTATTCCGCCCTGAACGCAAAGCGGCGGGACAGATAGGTCTTCACCCCCAGGCCGGTCAACATGGTGGTGTCGCGGCGGTCTTCGGTCGCGACTATGGTGGCGTTGGGGGAAGTGATATTGATACCGGTGCCGAGCATAAAGTAGGGCGACAGCCTCCAGCGCGGAAACGGCTGGTGCAGCACCGCCGCCTGGTAGGTCTGGCTGTCCGAGAAGCTGCCCACGGCCTGGGTCGCGCGCAACTCGACGGACAGGTTGCGGGTGAAGCGGTAGCCGAGCGTCGCGCCCATGGAACTGGCACCGGCGAAGTCGCCGTAGCTGAAACCTAAGTGAAAGTGCTGCGCGTCCACGTCGCTGAAGTCCGGCAGCGGCACCCGCACCAGTGCGCCGTCCTCGCCGTAGACTTCCTGCAAGTCGGCGATGCGCACCCAGCCGTTCACGCCGCGATGGGTGGCGACCTTGACCCAGTCGGTGCGCCTTTTCAGCAACCAGATTTTTTCGCCGTACTCGGCCACGTGAAAAATCGGGTAGCCGCGCCCGGGGCCCGTGTAGATATTCACATAGGGGCTGCCAACGGTGACTGGCTCGGCATCCGCCGGCAGTGTCTCCGGCGGCGCCCCGGCGCGCGCCGCGCTGCCGATCAGCAGCAGCGCCGCGCAGAAAAATCGAAGGCGAGCAAGAAAGCCAGACATGGATCAGTTTTCCGGTACCGCAAAGGGGTCGTTATAGTACTGCGCGCCGATATCCAGCCACTCGGAGATCAACCGCAGCTCCGCCGGCTCCAGATAACCGGCGTGGGCCGCGCCGGCGGCGAAGATCTCGAAGAAGCGGCTGCCGTTGGCGGAATTGCCCATCAGCCGGTCGATATTGACGGTCACCATAACCGGAATCGGATTGCCGTCGCTATCGAGAATCAGATTGCCGTCCTCGTCGGTTTCGAACACCGGGTTGCCGTCGTCATCGCGCTCCTGCACCAGTATCTCTCTCAGGGCGCCGTCCACCAGCTCCTGGCTCGGGTTGTCGAACAGCAGCTCCACATAGGAGGTCATCCAGTCCGCATTGGCCGGCGACGCCGCCGAGGTCAGATCCAGCTGCGCCGCCGGTACCCGCGGCATGCCGGCGGCGTCGCGGCTGGAGTGGCAGACGGTGCAGGTGCGGTCCTCGATTACATTGCCGCCCGCGTCGGTAATTTCCCGCGCCCGCTCCCAGAGCGGCTGTATATGCACCGGGTAGTGGATCACGCTGCGGCAGCTGCCGCTCCAGTCGTCCAGGCAGGGGGCCGGAATCGGCAGCGGCGTGGCCAGGTCCGCGTAGGCGATACTGCTGCTCGGATCCTTGCCGAGGGCCGGATCGGTCCACAGGTCGCTGAAATTGATATCGCCCTCGAGATCCGCCTCTCCGGCGATGCGCGCCAGCAGCTGCGCCATGGTCTCGCCCATCTCGGCCACCAGCGCCGGCTCTGTGTTCGGAAACGGAATGCCCGAGGTGGGCGCTCCGGCCCAGGCGGAGGCGGGCTCCTTGTCCGGGCGGCCGTGGGGCACTTCACTGTCGCCGGTGTGGCAGCCGTTGCAGGTGCGCACCTCGCCGGCGCGCAGCTGCAGCCAGCTGCGGTGGCGGCCGACGATGCGGCGGCCGTCGGCGTCGACGACGGCAATCGCCAGCGGCATATCCGCCGGCAGTTTGACCCGCACCGAGCCGTCCGGCTGAATCGGCGTGTAGCCGAGAATTTCACGCATGCCGTTGGCGCGGTTGCGGCCGAAGGCGGAGCGGTCGAAATCGAGGGTGTCGTCGTCGGGAATGCCCACCGCCTTGAGCACGCGCAGGTAGCGCGCCGGGCGCTGATCGGCGCCGGTGATCGCCGGGTCGGCGAGGGCCGGGATACCGGCCCCGCCCTCTGCCGCCAGAATGTCCACGCCGTCGAAGTCGTAGACACTGCGGATATCCAGAATGCCGACGCCCTGCTGCACCAGGTCGCCATCGATATCCACGCCGGGCACCGGCTCGGGCCTATAGGCCGGCTCGGTGCGCGGCTCCAGCGTGACCCCCTCGGAGATCATCTCGCCTTCATCGGCGACGACGATCGGCAGCTGGGTGCCCTGCGCATAGTCGTAAATCCACAGACCGTAGAGCGGGTCCGCCGGCACCACTTCCTCCTGACTCAGCCACTCGTCGGTGCAGGGGCGCGGCAGCTCGGTGCCCATCTCCAGCACCCGGCATTCGCTCCAGCTGACCAGCAGGCGGCTGCTGCCGTCGTAGAAAGGCCAGGCGGAGGCGAACAGGCCGTGCGGCGACAGGCTGCCGTCGGTGATCACCTCCTCGACCGAAATCGAGGCCTGGCCCACCAGCTCGCCCTCGCCCTCCGGCTCGCTGAAGGCCTCGGTGTGCTCGGCGCTGTCGATGGCCACCAGGTCGCCGCCATAGGCCAGGCCCGCGGGCGAGCGCAGGGTGACCAGCAGCCTGCCGTCGGGCATCTCGCGCGGTTTGACGAAGGCGGCCGCCGTCCGTTCGCCGTCGGCGTTGAGGCTGCCGGTCTGCTGGCTGTGGTAGCCGTAGTGGAAGGCGAGGCCGGTGCCATCCGGCTCTATTGTGTAGAGGCTCAGGTTGTCGACGCCGCCCATATTGTCCCAGCGGTTGAACAGTATGCGGCCATCGTTCAGTACCGTCGGGTGCAGGTCGTGGCTCTGGTTGAAGGAGATCTGCCGTATATCGCTGCCGTCCGCGTCCATGACGTGCAGCACCATGGCCTCCTCCTGCAGATCTTCGTTCAGGGAGGAGAACTGCGGCTTGTTGTCGTCCAGCAGCAGCGCGCGGGCGCGGCGCTGGCGGGTCGAGGAGAAGACGATGCGGCCGTCCGGCAGGAAGGCCGGCGCCATATCCTGGCCCTCCTCGGCGATCAGGTCCGATTCGATCACGCGCTTCAGTTCGCGGGTTTCGAGATCGTAGAGCCAGATATTCCAGGTGGGCTGCTCGTCCTCATCGGCGTCCTCGATTTCCGGCGCGCGCATCGCGAAGACCAGGCGCCGGCCGTCGGCGGAGGTGTTCAGGTCCTTGACGTCGTAGTCGCCATCGAAGAGCCCGGCGGTCAGCACGGTTTCCGGCGCGCTGGGCGTGGCGCGGTCCTTCAGCACCAGTTCGGCGCCGGGGTTGAAGCTGGCCGGGGAGTAGATATCGTCCTCGACCAGTGCGCCGTCGTCCTCGAAGTTCAACTGGCGGCGCACGAAGGCAACGGGATAGTCCACCACCACCGGATCTTCGGCCTGGTCCCCGCCGGCGGAGGTGTCGCCACCGCCGCTGCACGCCGCCAATAACAGCAGTGGCGGCAGCGCGTGCAAATATTTCATTTTTTCTCTACCCGCTTCCGGCCCGGCGGCGCACCGGGGCCACCGAAAGAGTTCGCCGTGAATTCAATATTTCTCATTGCGTGACATCTGTCCGCAAGGCGCATTCTCTCAAACCGCGCACAAAAATTTTGCCAACTGCCCCCCAATTCTCGTAACCGCCGCTGGTATTAACGGGCTCAGCTCTTAGTATTTGATGCCATCCCCACAAATGGTCACGTCAAGCCATAATCCGATGAAAATTCAATCGAATCGACTGCGCGGCACCTGGTCAAGAGCCGCGGGCGCACTCCTCACTGCCAGTCTCTGGACCGGTATCGCCAGCGCCGCCCCCCAGGACCAGGCCCTGCAGATCTACAGCCGCCTGACCGGCGTCAAGCCTGCAGAGAGCGTACTGCTCGAAATGGCCGAGGATATCGCCAGTGGCGATCCGCACTCGGCCGCCTACACGGCGATGGACGACGACGCCTTCTACAATGTGACGCTGAAGAACCTCGCCACCCCCTGGACCAACCGCGAGCGCGATGTGTTTGCACCGCTAAACGATTACACCGCGACGGTCATCGGCATGGTGCGCGACGATGTGGATTTCCGCCAGGTGCTGCACGGCGATATCCTGTATACGGGTGATATCTCCGGCCTGCCCCCCTACAGCAACAGCAACAACGACCACTACGAGGCACTGGAAGCCGGCGGCTACTCGCTGAAAGACAGTCTGGTGCGCCGGGCCCAGTCATCGGTCACCGGCCTGCCGGCGGAGGCCACCGCCGGCGTCATGACCAGCCGCGCGGCGGCCAAGTCCTTCTTTATCGCCGGCACCAACAGGGCCATGTTCCGCTTTACGCTGCTCAATCACCTGTGCCGGGATATGGAGCAGGTGCAGGACACCACGAGGCCGCCGGACCGCATCCGCCAGGACGTGAGCCGCAGCCCCGGCGGCGACAGCCGCGTATTCCAGAACAACTGCGTCGGCTGCCACAGCGGTATGGACCCTATGGCCCAGTCCTTCGCCTACTACGACTTCGCCTACGACGCGGACAATGATCCCGAGGGGGAAAACGGACGCCTGGACTACAACGGCGCCGGCCAGACGGACCCGGTCACCGGCAGCCGGGTCAAGGCGAAAAACCATATCAACAGCGCCAACTTCCCCCACGGCTATATCGTCCCCGACGACCGCTGGGACAACTACTGGCGCCAGGGCCCGAATATGCACCTGGGCTGGAGCAACGCCCTGCCCGGCGGCGGCAACGGCGCCAAGTCGATGGGCGAGGAGCTGGCCAACAGCCGCGCCTTCGCCGAGTGCCAGGTCACCAAGGTGTTCCGCCAGGTGTGCCTGCGCGAACCGGAGGACGCCGACGACCGCGCGCGCATCGACGCAATCGCGGACGACTTCAGCAATACGGGCTACCGGCTGAAGCAGGTGTATGCGGACACTGCCGTTTACTGTGCGGGGGAATAAGTAATGATTTTCCGAACAAGCTTCCGCAAATGCGACTCCGCTGTCAGTCCGGTGGCGGCCCTGCTGCCGGTATGGCCTAGCGGGACACGCCGTGAATCCATCCCTGGAGGCTTGTCGGCGAGGTGGCCCGGCCGCTCCAGGTATTCACGGCGCCTTCGGCCCCTCTCGCCGACAGTCCCGCAAGGCCATACCGGCATCAGCGCCTTCGCGTCTGGTATGCGACTTCGATCAATGCTGCGTATCTCCGGGTTGTTTTTTGCCGCGGCGGTTCTTTCCGCCTGCAGCGGCGGCAGCGGCCAGGACACCGAGGCGCGCCCCAACACCAACCCCGGCGGCGGCGGTGCCAGCTATTCCGGCCCGGCGCCGGAGACAGAGGACGCACAGCAGTACAAGCGCTATATCTGGGATAACCTGGCGGCGGAGAACCGCTGCGGCGGCTGCCATGTGGAGAACAACCAGAGTCCGCACTTCGTGCGCGGCGACGATATCAACGCGGCCTACGACGCGGGGCGCGGCCTGGTGAACCTGGCCAGCCCGGCGGAGTCGCGCCTGGTGACCAAGGTGGCCGGCGGCCACAACTGCTGGCTATCGAGCGCCAGCGCCTGTGCCGAGATCATCACCAACTATATCGAGGAGTGGGCGCGGGCCAGCGGCAGCCTGAAAAACAGCATCACACTGACCGCGCCGGTGGAGCGCACCGTCGGCGCCAGCAAGAGCTTCCCCGCGGATGGCGGCAACTTCTCCACCACCGTCTACCCGCTGCTGCGCAACTACTGTGCGGGCTGCCACAGCGAGGACGCCGGCACCGCGCAGCAGCCCTATTTCGCCAGCGCCAATGTGGATCAGGCCTACGAGGCGGCCAGGAGCAAGATGAACCTGGACAACCCGGCGGACTCGCGCTTCTCGGTGCGGCTCGGAGCCGAGTTCCACAACTGCTGGAGCGACTGCGCCGACAACGAGGCGGCGATGACCGCGGCCATCCAGGCCTTCGCCGACGGCATTCCGCTGACCGAGGTGAATCCCGACTGGGTCATCAGCAAGGCGCTGCTGCTGACCGACGGCATAGTCGCCAGCAGCGGCGGCCGCATAGAGAACAACGCAATCGCGCTGTACGAATTCAAGACCGGCAGCGGCACCACCGCCTTCGACACCTCCGGCGTCAACCCGGCCATCGACCTGACCCTGTCCGGCGACGTGGAATGGCTCGGCTCCTGGGGTATCCAGTTGAAGGGCGGCAAGGCCCAGGGCGCGACCGCCACCAGCCGCAAGCTGTACGACACATTGACCGCCACCGGCGAATACACCATCGAGGCCTGGGTGGCCCCGGCGAACGTCTCCCAGGAGGGGCCGGCGCGTATCGTCAGCTACTCCGGCGGCAACGATATCCGCAACTTCACCCTCGGCCAGGCGATGTACAACTACACCTTCCAGAACCGCAGCGACAGCACCGACGCCAACGGCATGCCGGCGCTGATCACCGACGATATGGCCGAGCGCGCCCAGGCGACCCTGCAGCATGTGGTCGCCACCTACGATCCGATCGAGGGGCGCAAACTGTACGTCAACGGCGAATTCACCGGCGACGCCGACCCGGCCGCGGCGGAACTGCTCAGCACCTGGGACGACACCTTCGCGCTGGTGCTGGGCAGCGAGGTCTCCAACGACAACAAGTGGGAGGGCTCGATACGCCTGCTGGCGATCCACTCCCGCGCCCTGTCGGCCGAGGATATCGCCACCAACTACGCCGTGGGCGTGGGCGAAAAATATCTGCTGCTGTTCAAGGTGGAGGAGCACACCGGCGTGCCACAGTCCTACGTCATGCTCACCGTGCAACAGTTCGACAACTACGGCTACCTGTTCAGCGAACCCACCTTCGTCAGCCTCGACGACAGCGCCGACCCGACCGGTATCGCCATCGAGGGCATGCGCATCGGCATCAACGGTCGCGAGGCGGAGGTGGGCCAGGCCTGGGCGAACCTGTCCGCGACTATCGACGGCAGCTATGTACCCGGCCAGGGTCAGCGGCTGTCGAGGCTCGGCACCATTATCACGCTGGACAAGGGCCCCGAGTTCGACGAGTTCTTCCTGACCTTCGAACGCCTCGGCAGCGAGACCTTCACCCGCGTGGAGCCGACGCCGCCACTGCCGGCAGAACCCGCGCCCCTGGACCCGCAACCGCGCATCGGCCTGCGCCGCTTCGAACAGATTCACGCGGCCCTGTCCCGCGCGACCGGCATCTCGATGGCGCACCCGGATATCGCCGAGACCTGGGAAAAGGTCAAGCGCCAGCTGCCGGTGGAGAGCGATATCCAGGGCTTCCTGGCCGCGCAGCAGATGGGCATCACCCAGCTGGCGGTGAAGTACTGCAGCACGCTGGTGGATTCACCCGCGCGCGGCAGCTACTTCCCCGGATTCGATTTTACGCAACCGGCCAATGACGCCTTCGACAGTGCCGCCGAGCGTGCGCAGATTATCGATCCGCTGATCGAAAATCTGCTCGGCCACGAGATGACCTGGCCCGACGGCAACCACTCGCAACTGGCCAGCGCGCCGGACCTGACCGATGTGGAGACCGAACTGAACAGCCTGATCGATACCATGACCGCCTGCGGCGGCAGCTGCGCCGCCGATCGTACCGAGACCACAGTCAAGGCGGTGTGCGCGGCGGCCATGGGCAGTGCGATGATTTTGATTCACTAGACGCAGAGACATCGATCGCGGCCACGGGCCGCTCCTACAGTAGCCAGTAGCTTGCAACGCACATTGTAGGAGCGGCCCACGGCCGCGATCGGAATCGAAGAGAACACCGGGCTCCAGATGCGAAGGGCCTGATGCCGGCGGCTTCCCGGCAAATATTTACCGATCAGGTTTTTTGCCGGGAAGCCGCCGGCAGCAGGCCCGCCCGAAATAAATGTATTGCACCGCGGATTAGAAAATCCGGAAAAAACTATGAGCAAGAAAAAACACTTCGACCTGGATCAGCCCCTGCGCCACCCGGACCACCACCGCCCGGTGACCAGGCGCGATTTCCTCGCCCAGGGCTTCCGCGCCGGCCTGGCAACGGTGCTCGGCGGCTCCGTGTTCAGCCTCTTCGCCGATCCGAGAAGCGCCCAGGCGGCACTGTCTTCGGACCTGGAAGCGCTGCGCGGCCCCTGCGGCATCAGCGCCGCCGGCGGCGCCGGCAAGATTCCGTTTATCTGTTTCGACCTGGCCGGCGGAGCCAATATCGCCGGCTCCAATGTGCTGGTCGGCAAGCAGGGCGGACAGCTGGACTTTCTCAGCACTGCCGGCTACGGAAAGCAGGGCCTACCCGGCGATATGGTGCCGTCGCTGACCGACGCCGCCGGCAACCCTTTTATCAACACCGACCTGGGCCTCGCCTTCCACAGCGACAGCGGTATGCTGCGCGGCATTCTCGACAAAATCACCGCCGGAACCGCATCGGCCACCAACGGCGCGGTGATTCCGGCGCGCTCGGAAAACGACACCGGCAACAACCCCCACAACCCGATGTACGGTATCAACCGCGCCGGCGCCAACGGCGAGCTGCTGGCGCTGATCGGTTCCAGCTCCAGCGAATCCGGCGGCAACTCCCTGGCGCCGATGGCGATGATCAACCCGGAGGTGCGGCCCACCAAGGTGGACAGACCCACGGACGTCACCGGCCTCGTCGATGTCGGCGATCTGGTCGGCCTGCTCAGCCAGGAGGATACGGTCAAGGTGATGGAATCCATGTACCGCATTTCCGATTCCAAGCTAGGCAATGTGGACACCAAGATGGGAGCCTCCGCCGACGCGGTGATCAAGGATATGGTGCGCTGCGGCTATATGAAGAGCGCCGACCTGGCCGACCGTTTCGGCAATCCGGCGCAGCTGGACCCGGCCGCGGACCCGGATATCGTCGGCCCGAGCGGCATCTTCACCAGTGCCGAGTTCAATAACGACCGCGAATTCCAGAAGACCGCCTCGGTGATGAAACTGGTGATCAACGGCTACGCCGGCGCCGGCACCATCACCATGGGCGGCTACGACTACCACACCGGCGACCGCGCCACCGGCGAGATCCGCGACCTGCGCGCCGGCCGCTGTATCGGCGCCTGCCTCGAGTACGCCGCGCGCCGCAACCAGCCACTGATGATCTATGTGTTCAGCGACGGCTCGGTGTTCTCCAACGGCATGATCGACGACTCCATCGAGGGGCGCGGCAAGGGCGTCTGGACCGGCGACAACCAGCAGACCGCGGCCTCCTTCTTCCTGGTCTACAACCCGGCCGGCCGCCCACGGCTGCTCGGCGGCAGTGTGGATGAGCAGGCGCGCCACCAGCAGCTCGGCTATATGCGCCCATCCGGCGATGTGGAAACCGCGTCCAGCCCGGCGGCAAACAATGTCAACCTGCTGGTGGAAACCGTCGTGCTGAACTATATGGCGCTGCACGGCGAACAGGGCAACTTTGCCAGTCTCTTCCCCAACCACGGTCTCGGCAACGCCAGCCTGATAGACAGCATGACCGCCTTCGAGCCGATTGTCTGATGCGCAGATTGTTTAAATTTTTGCTGCTCTGCTGTACCGCCCTCCACGGGGCACCGTCGCTGGCGGAGTGGCACTACAAAAAGCAGGCCATTATGGGCACCGAGGTGTCGGTGCAGCTGTGGCACCAGGACGGCGAACAGGCCGAGCGGCTGATCGGCCAGGTGATGGCGGAATTCCGCCGCCTGGACCGCGAACTGTCCCCCTACCGGGAGGACAGCGAACTGTCGCGGCTCAACCGCGAGGCCGCCGCGGGCCCGGTTCCGCTGTCCGATGAACTGGCGGCGCTGATCGACAAGTCCCTCTGGTACAGCGATCTGACCGGCGGCGCCTTCGATATCAGCTACGCGACCCTCGGCAAACACTACGATTTCCGCAACAAACAGCGCGCGGACGCGACCTTGACCGAATCCCTGCTGGAGGCCCTGAACTACCGCCACCTGCATTTCGACCAGGGCGCGCAGACGCTGCGCTTCGGCCACGCCGAAACCAGAATCGACCTGGGCGGCATCGCCAAGGGCTACGCGGTCGACAAGGCGGTGGCGATTCTGGAGCGGGCCGGCGTCTGCAGCGCCAGCGTCAGCGCCGGCGGCGACGCGCGCATGCTCGGCGACAAGCGCGGCCAGCCCTGGCTGGTGGGCATCCGCCACCCCCGCGACAAAGGCAAAAACGCCGCGGTAATACCGCTGGCGGACAGCGCCATCTCCACCTCCGGCGACTACGAGCGCTACTTTATCGACGACGGCAACACGCGCGTGCACCATATCTTCGACCCGGCCACGGGCCAGCCCGCCGACACCGCCGGCGACAGTGACAAGCTGATCAGCGTCAGCATCATAGGTCCGCGGGGTTTCGACACGGATCCACTGTCCACCAGCGTCTTCGTGCTCGGCAAGGAAAAAGGCCTGGCGCTGATAGACCGGCTACCCGACTTCGAGGCGGTGGTGATCGACAGCAACAAGCGCCTCTACTTCAGCCGCGGCCTGGACGCGTCGAAATAAAGTCGCCGTCACCGTAAGAGAAATGCCAACCGGATCACATCAGCCATATGATCCCTTGAGATAATTCACCTGTGGACCGCGCCCGCTGAGAAGCCGCTTACAGGCGACTCCACCGGAGCAGCGATTGATTCCCTTTATATCTGCTTGCCAACAAGCGCCTCTACAAAAGCTCGTAAAAAGGCCGCCCATGCGACGCTGTATCCAATTTCTGTTTTTCTCCCTCGCCATTGCCGCCGGGACACCGACACTGGCGGAGAACGAGGCCTTCCCCGCGGACCAGCTGGAAGCGCTGAAGCGCGACGTGCTGAAGCTGAACCGCGACCTGCTGATCCTCGAGGAAGACCTGCTCTACCCGGCGCAGAGCCAGGTGGCCTTCTATGTCTCCATGGACGTGGGCGAGTACTTCAAGCTGGACGCGGTCAAGCTGCATATCGACAACAAGCTGGCGGCCAGCCACCTGTACACCGAGCACCAGCGCGACGCACTGATTCGCGGCGGCATACAGCCGCTGTTCAAAGGCAACCTGAAGTCCGGCAACTACACCATTTCCGCCTTCTTCACAGGCACTGGTCCCGCCGGGCGCGAGTACAAACGCGCGGCCACGCTGGAGCTGGAAAAAACCAACGAGCCGGCGGTGATCGAACTGCGCATCGCCGACTCCGCGCAGAAGCAACAGCCGGAATTCGAACTGGTTGAGTGGCCGGCGCCCTGATCCGCGATGCAGTACCGCCCCCTATTCCGCGCCCTCTCCCTCACGGCCGCCCTGCTGGGCGCCGCCGCGCCCGCCTGCGCCGACGGCGAAGACAAGCGATACCGGCAGGCCCAGGACATGGCCTACGGCGCGGCCCTCTATGACTATTTCCAGGGCAACTACTTCGACGCCCTCAGCGGGCTGCTGGTCGCCGAAGAGCGCGGCGCGATCAATGTCCACCGCGACAATGCGGCCCTGATCGAGGGCGGTATCAGCCTCGGCTTCGGTCTGCGCCAGCGCGCGGCGGAACTGTTCGAGCAGCAGCTGCGGCAGAGCGACGGCGACAGCGAAGCAGACGCGCGCCGCCGCCGCGTCGCCTGGCTGAAGCTGGCGGAACTGAACTACCTGCAGGGAAACTGGCCACTGGCCGCGCAGCAGCTGCAGGAGTCCGCCGCCGCGCAAGAATCCCCGCTGGCCCTGAACCTGGCCCTGCGCGAGCGGGACTTTCCCGCCGCGGGGGCGCTGCTCGAAGCCGCGCCCCTGCCGCTGGAGCAGCGCCTGCTGGGCAGCATCAACCTGGCCGCGGCGCTGGCGCGGGACGGGCAGCTGCCCGCGGCCGCGGCGCGCTATGTCGAGGCGGCGGCGCTGGCGTCCGCGCGGGAGGACGCACCGGCGGAGATACAGATCCTGGCCGACAAGGCGCACACCGGCGCCGGCTACGCCTATGCGCTGCAGAACCGCCACGCCGAGGCGCTGGCGGAATTCCGCCAGGTGCGCCTGCACACCCCCTGGGCAAGCAAGGCGCTGCTGGGGCTGGCCTGGTCCGCTATTCACAGCGGCGAATACCAGTCCGCGATCGACGCGCTGCAGTTTCTGGTGGACAACCACGGCGACTCGGCGGCGGCGCGCGAGGCGATGGTGGTGCTGCCCTACTGCTACGAACAACTGCAGCGCTCCGCCGCCGCCCTGGCCGCCTACCGGCGCGCGGAGGAGCACTACCAGGGGCTGCTTGGCCAACTGCAGCGGCTGCAGGAGGAGATCGAATCGACAGTGTTTGCGCCGGCCGGTGACGGCGGCGCACAGCGCTACGGCTGGCTGCAGCTGGCGCAGGCGCCGCAACTGATGTGGGACAACCAGCGCCACCTGCAGTCGATACTGCAGAGCGACCGCTTCCAGCTGCGCCTCTCCGAACTGCGCGACCTGCGCCAGCTGGCACGGGTCATCGAGGGCTGGCAGGAGAAGCTGCCACAGTTCGAGCAGCTGATCGACGAGCGCAGGCAGCGCCGCCAGTCGATCCTGGAAAACTACCAGAGCGCCCAGTTCGACCAGCAGCTGGATATCGCCGCGCAGCAGTACCGCCAACTGCAGGCATCGCTCGCGCGCATAGAGCGCGAGCGCGACTTCCTCGCCCTGCTGGCCGCGGACGAGAGCGAGGGCGGCGAGATGCTGTCGCTGCTAGAACGCGCCGAGGGGCGCTATCGGGCGCTGCAAGATCTGGGCAGGGCGCGGGAAAACCAGCGACAAACCCTGCAGCGGGCCCGCGGCCTGCTGCTGTGGCAGGCGAGCGAGCAGTACCACGACAAGCTGTGGCAAAAGCGCAGGGAATTGAAACAGCTGGGCGAGCAACTGGATAGCGCCGGGCGCCAGCGCCGCGAGACCGATCTCGTCGCCCGGCGCGCGCCGCAACTGAGCCGCCTGCGCGACAAGATAAGCGCCGCCGCGCCGCAACTGGCCGCGCGACACGGCGCCATCGCCCGCGCCAGCGACATTATCGAAGCCTCGATCAAAGAGGATGTGGTCGCCGAACTGGCTCGCGAGCGCGCACAGATAGCCCAGTATATGGCGCACAGCCGCCTGGCCATCGCGCGCCTGCAGGATGCGGCCATGCAGATGCGACCGGCGGCAGACGGCAGCGAGGGTGGCGCCAATGAATAATACGCCGCGCCGGACAAGGTTCACCGTGAAGAAAGGCTTCGCCGGGAAAAAGGCACTGGCGCTGGCGATCTGCTGCGCCGTCGCGGCCTGCAGCAACCATTCGGTACAGACACTGGCGGATTTGCCCGCGGTCGAGCTGCCGCCGGAGCAAGGCCCCGTCATCGAGGCGCCGCAGGTGGATGTCTCCGCGCTGCAGCAGAGCTACCGGCAGGCGCTGGCCAGCAACCGGGATCCGGACACCCGCCGGCAGATACGCCTGCGCCTGGCGGATCTGGAAATGGAGCGTCTGGAACAACAGCAGGCGGAAAACCCCGAAACCGCCGTCTCCTATACCAGCGCCGTGCGCCAGTACGAGGCGCTGGCCCGCGAGATGCCCGGCGACGACTACCTCCTCTACCGCCTCGCGCGCGCGCGGGCCCTGGACGGCCGGCCGCAGGAATCGCTGCGGGCACTGGAGGGCATCGCCGCAACCGCGCCCGAATCCCCCTTTATTGCCGAGGTGCTCTTCCGCCGCGGCGAGGCCGCGTTCAACCGCAGAGACTACGGCGCGGCGGCGCGGGACTTCCGCGCGCTGCTCGATCACGGCGACACGCCCTTCGCCGACAATGCGCGCTATATGCTCGCCTGGTCGGAATTCAAATCATCCGATTACCGCGCCTCGACGCGGACTTTCCTGCAGCTGCTGGACCGGCTCCGGCAACGGGCGCCCCTCGAGGATCTGCCCCTGGGGCAGAAGCGCCTCGCCGACGACAGCCTGCGCGGCCTCGCCCTCAACTTCAGCTACCAGGGCGGCGCCGCAGTGATCGAATCCTTCAGCGGCGGCGAAGAGCGGGCCTACCAGCACCACCTGTACCGCGCCCTCGGCGACTGGTACCGGGAGAAGGAGCGCTACCGGGACGGCGCCGACACCTACCTGACCTATGTCGAACACTACCCGCAGAGCCCGCAGGCGCCGGCGCTGCACCTGTCCGCGGTGGAGACACTGCAAAGCGCGGGGCTGCGCGGCGAAGTGCTGCCGGCCAAGCGCGAGTTCGTGCGCCGCTACGGCATCCGCAGCGACTACTGGCAGCAGGCGGACGAAGCACAGCGGCAGAGGCTCGGCGGCTGGCTGCGCCCCTGGCTGGAGGAGCTGGCCAAATACGACCACGCCCGCGCCCAGGCGCTGACGGCGCAGGCGGAAAAAATTTCGGCGAAAAAGCTCCGCGAGCGGCAGCGTCTGGCCGGCGACGCCCGCCGCGCCTACCTGGCCGCGGCGGATCTCTACCGCCAGTACGCGGACACCTTCCCGGAGGATCCGAACACGCCGCCACTGGTGTTCCTGATGGCGGAGTGCCTGGAGCAGGCCGGCGACTACGCCGGCGCCTGGCGGGCCTACAGCCGCGTGGCCTGGGAATTCCGCGACGAGAAGCACGGCGTCGAGGCCGGCTACGCGGCGATTCTCACTTCCGCACAGGTGCGCAAGCAGCTCGCCGGCAGCGAAGATCCCGAGCAGAGGATTCTGTGGCAGGACCGCAATATAGAGGCCAGCCAGAAGTTTGCCGACACCTGGCCGCAGGACAGACGCGCGCTGCCGGTACTGCTGGCGGCGGCCGACCAGCTGCTGCAACAGACCCGCTACCAGGAGGCCATCGCCGCCGCGGACAAGGCCGGCAAATGGCAGCCGCCGCCGGACAGCCGCCAGCAGCTCACTATCGCGATGATTCTCGGCCACAGCCGCTTCGAGCTCGGCGACTATCCCCGGGCGGAACAGGCCTATGCGCGCGCGCTGCAGCTGGCCGGCACCGATACCGCCATCGGCGACAGCGCGCAGCAGCGGCTGCAGGCGGCCATCTACCGCCAGGCGGAACTGGCGCTGGCGGAGGGCCCCGGCGAGGAGGGCCTCGGCCACCTGCTGCGCATCCGCGACAGCGGCCGCACCGCCATCGCCGCCACCGCCCAGTACGACGCGATCAACTACCTGATCGAGCTGCAACAGTGGCAGCGGGCCGCCACCGAACTGGCGGATTTCCGCCGCCACTACCCGGCCCACAAGCTGACACCGACACTGGCCGCCAAGGCGGTGGTGATCTTCCGAGCGCTGGAGCTGCCCGGCGCCGCCGCCGGCGAGCTGCTGCGGCTGGCGCAGAGCGATCCGGACGGCGAGGTGCGCCGCCAGTCGCTGTATATGGCCGCAGAGAGTTTCCAGCAGGCCGGCGATAAACAGCGGGCCATAGACGCCTACCGCCGCTACAGCGAACAGTGGCCGCAGCCGGCGGAACAGCGGCTCGAGGCCCAGTACCAGTTGGCGCAGCTGCTCGCAGACGGCAAACAGCAGCGCGAGCGCAACTTCTGGCTGCAGCAGCTGGCCGGCAACGGCGTGGACTCGCCCCGCGGCCGCTACCTGGCCGCCTTCGCCCAGAGCGCGCTGGCGGAGCAGAGCTACCGCATCTTTGCGCGTATGCCGCTGCGCCTGCCGCTGAAGAAAAGCCTCGCCGACAAGAAGCGCGCGATGGATACCGCCGTGGCCGACTACCGCAAGGTGCTGAAATTCAATATCGCCGAGTTCACCACCCAGGCGAATTTCCGCCTGGCGGAAGTCTACCGCCAGCTGAGCCGCGACCTGATGGAGTCACAGCGGCCGACGAACCTGAACGCACTGGAACTGGAGCAGTACGAAATACTGCTGGAGGAACAGGCCTACCCGTTCGAGGAGAAGGCGATAGAACTGCACGAGGCGAATATCCGCCGCACCGGCGACGGCATCTACGACGACTGGGTCAAGCGCAGCTTCGACTCCCTCGGCCAGCTGCTGCCGGCGCGCTACCGGAAACAGGAAAAGGTGTTGGCGTGGAGCGAGGCACTGCACTGACATGGCTGCGAAAAAAATGACAAAGCGCGTTAACTTCCTGCTGCTGGCGGCGACACTGGCACTGCTCGGCGCCTGCGCCAGCAGCGGCCCGCAACCGGACGCGGCAAGCGCCGACGAACTCGCGCCGACCGCCAACCCCTACCTGGCGGAGGCGGGCAGCGTGCCGGTGGCGGTGCGCGAGGGAATGGAAATTGCACGGCAGCGCTACGAGGCCGGCGAGTTCGCGGTTGCCGAGGCGGAGCTGAAGAAACTCACGGAGCGCTGGCCGGATCTGTCCGGCCCCTGGCTGAATCTGGGCATAGTGCAAAGCCGCGCCGGCCACGCGGAGGCGGCAGAACAGAGCCTGCGCCGGGCGATCGCCGCCAACGACAACAATGTGTTTGCCTGGAACCAGCTGGCGGCGCTGCTGCGCGACGCCGGCCGCTTCGATGAAGCGCTGCGGTGCTACCGGGAGGCGCTGGCGCGCTGGCCCGACTACGGCGATGCCCATATCAACCTGGGTATATTGTTCGACCTCTACCTGCACCAGCCGGAGAAGGCGCTGGAACACTACCGGACCGCGCAGGCATTGCGCGAAGAGGAGGACAAACAGCTGGCCGGCTGGATCGTCGACCTGGAGCGCAGACTGTGATGAAAAAAATCCAACTGCTGCTGGCAGCGCTGTGTATTGCAGCCCCCGCGGCGGCCGAGGAAGTCATAGAGCTGGAATCCACGGTGATCGGCAGCCAGGAACAACCCAAGGTGCTGTATATCATCCCGTGGAAGCAGGCGGACAGCCTGCAGCGGCTGGACAGCGTGTTGCCGCAGACGATGCACGATGTGTTCAAACACCAGGAATATTCGGAACTGCAGCGAGAAATCAAATTGTTGCAGGGCGACATAGAAAAACAGTAGGTAACCGCTTCACTCTCGAAAAAGTACGGAGCTTGATGCGAAGGCCCTGATACCGGGGGAAGTTTGCGGGACTGTTGGCGAGAGGGGCCGAAGGCGCCGTGAATACCTGGAGCGGCCGGGCCACCTCGCCGACAAGCCTACAGGGATGTATTCACGGCGTGTCCCGCAAACTTCCCCCGGTAGCAGGGCCGCCACCGCCCTCCCTCTTACTGGCGAGGGAGGGGCGTTTACAAATAGAAAAATATTTCAACTACTTACCCATTGCGGAGTTTTACTATGGAATTCACCCAGGCGCTGCTGCGCTTCTTTCAAAACGGCGGTCCCTTCATGTACCCGATCGCGCTGGTGCTGGTCATCGGCCTGGCGATGGTGGTGGAGCGCTGGATCTTCCTGAGCCGCGCCAAGGCCGCCAATCGCCGCGCCTACCAGCAGCTGCTGCCGATGCTGCAGAAGCGCAACTACCAGGGCGTGCTGCAGCTCGCGCGGGAAAACAAGGCGGCCATGGGCCGTATCGCCGCCGCCGGTATCGGCACACTGCAATATGCCAAGCGCGATGAGAATATCGCGCTGGCGATCGAGGAGGGCATCCTCGAGGCGGTGCCGCGCCTGGAAAAGCGCACCAGTTACCTGGCCACCCTGGCCAATATCGCGACCCTGCTGGGCCTGCTCGGCACCATCATGGGCCTGATCGCCGCCTTTACCGCGGTGGCCAGCGCGGACCCGTCGGAGAAGGCGACCATGCTCTCGACCAGTATTTCCGTGGCCATGAACACCACCGCCTTCGGCCTGATCTCCGCGATTCCGCTGCTGTTGTTCTACTCCATGCTGCAGAACAAGACCAACGAGATTATCGACAGCCTGCAGATGGCCGGCGTCAAGTTCCTGAATCTGCTCACCCTGGGCCGCGCGGCGGCGGAACAGAAAGCGGCCAGAAACTGACGGTAGCACCATGCTCAAACTGAATATTCGCCGACGCACGCACCAGGAGGGCGAACTGGACATCACCTCCTTTATGAGCCTGATGACCATTCTGGTGCCGGTGCTGCTGCTCAATATGGTCTTCTCGCATATCTCGGTGCTGAAACTGAATCTGCCCGGACCGAGCGACAGCAGTGCCGCGAGCAGCGAGGAGAACCGCCAGCTGGAACTGGTGTTGCGCCAGTCCCATATCGATATCAACTATCCGGCGGGTATGCGCGTGAAACGCATTCCCCATCGCGACGGCGAGCCGGACTTCGCCACCGTGTCGACGGTGCTGCAGGAAGTGAAAAGGCAACTGGGGGAAAAATCCATCGACAAGAAGGACCTGGTGATCCTTTCCGAACAGGGCACCCCCTACAAGACACTGGTGCGCGCGATGGATACCGCGCGCAGCTACCGCGCCGTGGTGGCCGCCTCGGTGGTGGATGCGGAACTCTTCCCGCAGATCTCCCTCGGCGACGCACCGCGGGAACAGATGCAGACCGCAGCGGGGCAATAATATGAATCTGAATGTGGCCGCCAAGCTGCAGGAGCGGAAGCAGCGGCAGAAAAAGCAGCAGTCGAAACTGAACCTGGTTTCGCTGATGGATATTTTCACCATCCTGGTGTTCTTCCTGCTGGTGAACTCCTCCGATGTGGAGGTCCTGCAGACCGACAAGACCATCAAGCTGCCGGAATCCACCTCGCAGCAGAAACCGGAAGTCACCACCGTGGTGCGCGTCAACAACGAGCAGCTGTTCGTCGGCGACCGCCTGATCGCGCGCATCGAAGACATAGACGCAGACGCGGACAGTATCGGGCCGCTGCTGCAGGAACTGAAATACCGCGCCAGCCGCGCCGGCGAACTGCCCGAGCACAAAAAAGACCTGGGCCACCCGGTGACCATCATGGGCGACGAGCGGGTGCCCTACCAGCTGCTGAAACAGATAATGCAGACCTGCGCCGCGGCGGACTTCCGCGATATGTCCTTCGCGGTCAGCCAGACAGCGCCGGAGGCCGTGTCGCCAACAGGGCAGGGGGTGGACAGCTGATATGACCACCGCAAACACTGTCTACGCCCCCTGGCAGCTGCAGGAAACGCTGCTGCCCTGGTCCGCCTCCGCGGAGGAGGACCGGCGCTTCGCCAGATTTGTGCGCAACGGCCTGATCGCCTTCGCGATCCTCGGCACCGCCGTGGCGCTGATCCCGGTACCGGAACTGACCCGCGAACAGGCGGAGCGGGTACCGCCGCAGCTGGCCAAGGTGATCCTGGAAAAGAAGGAACTGCCGAAACCGAAACCCAAACCGAAACCGGTGGAAAAGAAGAAGCCGGAGAAAAAACCGGAGGCGAAGAAACCGGAGCCGAAAAAGCCGCAGCCCAAGCCGGTGGTGCGGGAAAAACCACCGGCGGCCAAGGTCGAACTGGCGCGGGAGAAGGCCGCCAACAGCGGCCTGCTGCAGATGCAGGACGACCTGCTGGCCATGCGCGAGAGCATCGACGTGGCCGAAGTCAGCAGTGGCCGCTTGGCCGCGGGCGCGGCCCAGGCGAAAGCCATTGACCGCAGCCTGATCACGGACAGGTCCAAGACCGCGAGCGGCGGCGTCAACACCGGCAGGCTGAGCCGCGACACCGGCGGCGTGGCCCTGGCCGCGCGCGAGACCACGCGCGTGCAGAGCAGCGAGGCGGCCGGCGCCGCGCGCGAGGTGGCGAAAAAGGTGCAGCGGCAGAAGACCGCGCGCGCCGAGGCGGCCATCCGCAGCGTGATGGAGGCCAACAAGGGCGCCATCTACGCCATCTACAACCGCGCCCTGCGCCGCGATCCGACCCTCCAGGGCAAGGTCACGGTGCAACTCGTCATAGAGGCGAACGGCAGCGTTTCCGCGATCAAACTGGTGGGCAGCGAGCTGAACAGTCCGGACCTGGAACGCAAGCTGCTGGCGCGCATACGCCTGATCAACTTCGGTGCGGCCAATGTAGAGAGAACCACGCTGAACTACTCCATCGACTTCCTGCCGTCCTAAAGCCGCCGGGCCAGCTACGTGAGAGTCCGGCCCGGCGCCGGCCGAGGCGCGCCGGCAGACGTTGAGCTAGGCTATCCCGGAGCCCTGTCCGCAAAGCGCGAGAGCCCGCCAGCAGGAATACCGGATGGCTATTCTGGCCCTAATCAGAAATACCGACGAAATTCCCCAGGTGATCTGCTGGTCGGCGGAGATTGCACTGGCGCGGAATCTGCCACTGCGCGTCCTGTGCCACCACGAGTCCCCGGTATCCGTCGCCGACAAAGACTTCCCCGGCCGGGAACTGACCGAGGCCGTGCAGCACTTTGTGCGACGGTGCGGCGAGACGCCGTCGATAAGCCGCCTGGCGGATGCCGGCAGACTGCAGATAGTGGAGGTCGGTCACCGCGATTCCGCGGAGTGCGCCATCGATATGGCCCGCGGCGAGGGCTCTGAACTGATCGTCGCGGCCGCCGAAGACCAGACCGGTGAGCGCGGCGCGACCTACGCCAGCAATCCGCTGCTGCGCAACGCCCCCTGCAACACCGTGATACTGTTCGGCGGGCCGCGGCGCGCGCGCAGCCCGCACAGGATCTTCGTCGCCGCCACCGACAATCCGCACGACGGGGCGGCCCTGTTCCTCGCGAACCAGCTGGCGGAATCACACGGCGGGGACATCACCCTGGCCCGCGCCGAGGCGGACTACGAGGAGGTCAATATCGAGGTGGGGCGGCGCGACCTGCTCCAGCTGATGCGGGATGCCGGTGTCGATAGCGCCGAGCGCATCCACTGCCGGGTGTTCGATAAAAACGAATACAGAAAAATCGCCCGCGAGATGGACGGGCATGACCTGGTGCTGATGGGCGCCAACGTCAGGGATCTCAACGCCGCCGTGGCGCTGACCAAACGCCCCGCGCTGGCGGTGGTCAAGCGCGGTCCGGCGCTTCGCCCCTGGCGGCAGCGCAAGATCGGCGAGGACTGGAACCCGCTGCTCAGCCCCTCGGATTACGCGGATCTGCTCGAGGGCCTGCGGCGCGGATCGCAGCTGAGCCTGGACTTCCTGACCATGCTGGGGCTGGCCGCCGTGGTCGCCTCCATGGGCCTGTTGCAGGATTCGACCGCGGTGGTCATCGGCTCCATGCTGCTGGCGCCGCTGATGACGCCCATGCTCGGCTGCGGACTGGCGTTGACGCAGGCGAATCCGAAACTGGGCAACAGCGCGCTGCGCTCGGTCGGGATAGGGCTGACCTTCACGCTGGTAATCAGCCTGCTGATCGGCTTCCTGACCCCGGGCGCGGAGTTGACCAGCGAGATCTACGCCCGCGGCGATCCCAATATTCTCGACCTGGTGATTGCGGCGGCCTCGGGCGCCGCTGCCGCCTACGCATCGGCGCGCCCCAACCTGGTCGGCTCCATCGCCGGTGTCGCCGTTGCCACCGCCCTGGTGCCACCGCTGTGTTCGGTGGGTATATCACTGGCTTATTACGACCTGACCAACGCGCGCGGCGCGGCGCTGCTGTTCACCACCAACTTTGTCGCCATAGTGCTCTGCGCGGCGGCCACCTTCCGCCTGATGGGCATCAGGACCGGCCGCACCGGCTCCCGGCAGCGCCGCTGGGTCGTGGCAACGGTCGCCGCGATGGCGATCGCGGGCCTGGTTCTGCTGGTGCCGCTGCAACTGTCGCTGCTGAAGGGCCTGCTGCAGGGAAAGCCGCAGCCGAGCTACTACCCACTGTCCCGCTCGGTCATGAACGCGCTGGAAGACTATGTCGAAGAGGATCCCAACGTGGAAATTTTCGACGCCGGCCGCCCGTCGTCACCCTACCACGCCGCGGATGTCGTGCTGGTGCTGGGTGCGCCCTACGATCTGGACAGGGAATACGCGAATGAACTGATCAGGATAGTGCGGCGGGAAATGCGCAACCCGAAACTCAAGGTCGAGGTGCACCTGATCAGGGAGCTGTGGCAGGTGACCAGCCAATAGCCGGCCTTCGATGCGCCCGCGGCCGATCAGTTGAGGTCCACGGCGTACTGGCGCAACAGCGCCAGCGGCACTATTTCCAGCGCCTTGACATGGGTGCGCTGCAGATAGACCCGCGGCGCCATATCCTGCTGCTGCGCCTCCAGCCAGCGCGCCGCGCACAGGCACCAGCGGTCGCCGGGATTCAGGCCGGGAAAGCCGTACTCCTCCACCGGTGTGCTGAGGTCGTTGCCGCGACTGCGGGAAAAGGCCAGAAACTCCTCGCTCACCTCGACGCAGACGGTGTGGGAGCCATAATCCTGCTCGCTGGTGTTGCAGCAGCCGTCGCGGAAAAAGCCGGTCACCGGTTCCAGGCTGCAGGCCAGCAGCGGATCGCCGAACACATTCACAGAAGCTTCCATTTGCATTTTTCCGCTCACTCCTCGCTTAGCAGTTCCAAATCCACCAGCCGCCAGCGCAGCCCGCGGCGCTCGAGTATCAGGCGCAGCTGCGCCGCGCTGCCTTCACCGTAGTCGGCGCTCACGCGGTTGGCTCCAACAAAGCCCCAGCGTTGCAGCTGCCAGCCGGCCGGCGCGGACGCCTCCGCTTCCGGCGGCTGCCGCGGCGCGGGGCTGGACTGGCGGTAGAGCTCGCGCTCGAACTCGCGCAGCTCTCTGCCGCCGCGCAACAGCTCGCCGATACCCTCGGGGGTCACCAGCTGTTGCAGCAGCGGGCCGATCAACAGATTGGCGCCGGCGGCCAAGAAGTCGCCAAATTCCTCCGGCATTCCGGCACCCATGGATTCGCGCAGCTGGCGCTGCAGGCGCGACTGTAAATTGTCGCGCAGGGCGGGAAAGTCGATATGGCGCTGCAGTTGCTCGCGGTTCTCGTTTCGCGCGGCCTGCTCCAGCCGTTCGATGGTATAGCGCGGCAGGGCGATATAGCCCGCGGCCAGCAGCGCCAGCGAGAGCAGGGCGGTAATCAGCCACTTCTTTATCAATGTATTTTTCCTTTCGTTGCGCCCGGATTTTATCCCCTTGACAGTTAATTTTGCCAACCCGGCGATGGCGCGGGATTGTCCCTGGGCCACGGCTGTGCGATATTGCCCGCCTAAGGCTCTGTACCCATACCAACAAGGAACTGCGAAAGGACATCTGACGATGAGCGATATTTACAAGGCCCCGGAAGCACAATTGACCACCGGGGAGGAGAGCGGCGGCTACGGCTCTCTGGAAAAGGGGGTTGCCGGGGACTACGCCATCAATATCGGCGAGATTTTCAGCGAAGCCTGGCGCCGCACCAAGGGCAACAAGGGCACCATCTGGCTGGCAATTATCCTGTATGTCGTCGCCTTCATGGTGGTCAGCTTCGCAGCCGGCGCCATCACCGGCTACTCCTCTTTCGATCTCGAGCAGCAGGCCAACGCCTCCTTCGGCTCGATGATTGTCTACCAGATACTGGTGAACCTGGTCACCGCACCGCTGACCGCCGGCATGATGCTGATCGGCATCAAGATAGCGCGGGACCAGCAGACCTCCGCCACCGAGATTTTCTCCCATTTCGACAAGCTGCTGCCGCTGGTGGTGGCCAATATCCTGATGTCCATCCTGGTGACCATCGGCTTCGTGCTGCTGATCATCCCCGGCATCTACCTGGCGGTGGCCTATATGCTGACCCTGCCGCTGATCGTGGACAAAGGCCTCGGCCCCTGGCAGGCGCTGGAGACCTCGCGCAAGGCGATCACCAAGCACTGGTTCGCCTTCTTCGGTTTCCTGATCGTCGCCCTGCTGCTGTATATCGCCGGCGCCCTGCCGCTGCTGATCGGCCTGATTTGGGTGCTGCCGCTGCTGGCCATCGCCTTCGGCGTCGTCTACCGCACTATCTTCGGCGGCGCGGAAGACTGAACCACCTGACCTGATGGGAGTGGTGGTTTGCTGGACACCACCTGCTTGGATACCACCTATAGTGTCGAGACCCCGGAGGGGATCGACCTGCGCGCACAGGCCGCCGGGCCTGTGCCGCGCATTCTCGCCTACGGCGTCGACCTCTTTTACCGCACGCTGATCCTGATCGCGCTGGCCATAGCGCTGGCGTTTGCCGAGCGCGCCGGCTGGGGCATCTGGCTGTTGTGCTCCTTCCTGCTCGAGTGGTTCTACCCGGTCTATTTCGAAGTGCTGCGCGGCGGCCAGACGCCGGGCAAGAAGGCCTTCGGCCTGATGGTGGTCAACGACAACCTGACCCCGGTCTCCTGGGGGGCCTCCCTGCTGCGCAACCTGCTGCGCTTCGCCGACTTCCTGCCCCTCGGCTATGCCGGCGGGGTTCTGTGTATGACGCTGGGCCGCAACTTCCAGCGTCTCGGCGATCTGGCCGCGGGCACCCTCGTCGTCTATCGCCCGGCGGAAAAAGCCCACAGCGTCCCGGCGGATATCACCCCGCTGGCGCCGCCGCGCGGTCTGCGTCTGCAGGACCAGCAGGCGCTGATCAGCCTGGTCGAGCGCGGCGGCGAGCTGAGCGAGGCGCGCCAGTGCGAACTGGCGAATCTGCTCGAACCGCTGACCGGCAAGAAAGACCGCGCCGGGCTCGACTACCTGCGCGCGGTGGGCAGCTGGCTACTGGGCGGCAGAGGCTAGCCGCGATGAAGCAACGGGATTTTGAAAATCGCTATCGCGACGACTGGGAGCGGCTGGAAAAGTGGCTGAAGACCGGCGGCGCCGGCGAGTCCGCGGCGCTGGATCTGCCGGCGGCCTACCGCAGCCTGTGCCAGCAGCTGGCGATGGCCAAGGAGCGCCAGTACACCAGCGCGCTGGTGGACCGCCTCAACCAGTTGGTGATGGCCGCCCACCACCGCGTCTACCGGCAGCAGACACTGCGCCGCAACACCTGGCTCCGCTACCTGCTGGCCGACTTCCCGCGCGCGGTGCGCGCGCAGATACGCACCGTGGGGCTCGCCACCGCGCTGTTCCTGCTGCCGGCGCTGGTGCTCGGTATCGGCGCCTACAAGAATGATGCACTTATCTACGCGGTGATGTCGCCGGCGCAGGTTCTGGATTTCGAGGCCATGTACGACCCGGGCAACCGGGTGCTGGGGCGCGAGCGCGGCTCCGATTCGGACCTGATGATGTTCGGCTTCTATATCAAGAACAATATCGGCATCGCCTTCCGCACCTTCGCCGGCGGCGTGCTGTTCGGGCTCGGCTCCATCTTCTTCCTGGTCTTCAACGGCGTCTACCTTGGCGCCGTCTTCGGGCACATCACCCGCGTCGGCTTCGTGTCGACCTTCTACCCCTTCGTGATCGGCCACGGTGCCTTCGAGTTGACCGCGATAGTACTGGCCGGCGCCGCCGGCCTGATGCTCGGACGCTCGCTGGTGGATCCGGGCCGCCAGCGCCGCCTGGTGGCACTGCGCCAGGCGAGCGTGGAGGCGATGAAGATCATGTACGGCACCTTTCTGATGCTGGTGATCGCCGCCTTCCTGGAGGCCTTCTGGTCTTCCAGCACTGAAATTGCGATCGCCGTGAAGCTCACCGTCGGCGCACTGCTGTGGCTGCTGGTCATCGCCTACTTCGCGCTGGCCGGGCGCGGCGCGGTGCCTCCCGGGGAGGCGGCGCAGACTGGAAAAGGGGTGCGCCGTGGAACTTGAACGCCTGGCCGTGCGCGCGCGGCTGCGCTCGCCGTGGGAATCCATCGACCTGGGGGTCGCCCTGGCGCGCGCGCAGTGGCTGCCGCTGTTTCTGGTGTGGCTGCTGCCGGCGGCGCTGCTGTTCGGCGCCCTCTACTGGCTGCTGCCGGACGCCCCCAACCTGTCGCTGTTTTTGGTCTGGTGGATGAAACCGGTGTTCGACCGCCTGCCGCTGTTTATCGCCAGCCGCGCGCTGTTCGGCGAGCGGGTCTCCGCGGCCGCCGCACTGAAGCAGTTTTTTGCCCAGAACCGGCGCGACTGGTTCCCCTGGCTCACCTGGCGCCGGCTCAGCCCGACGCGCGCCTTCGATATGCCGGTGACCCTGCTCGAACAGAGCAGCGGCGCCGCCCGCGCCGCGCGCATCGGCGTACTGCACCGCAAGCACGCCAATGCCGCCATGTGGCTGACGGTGCTGGGTTTCCACCTCGAGTCGCTGCTGCTGATCGCACTGCTCGCGCTGGTTTTCCTGTTCGTTCCCGAGCAGGCGCAGATCGACTGGATGCCGCTTTTGGGCAGCGACACCCTGTGGCTGGAGTGGAGCATCAACGGGCTCTTCGTGCTGGTGATGGCCGCGGTGGCCCCCTTCTACATAGTCGCGGGCTTCTGCCTCTACCTGGGCCGGCGCATCGAACTGGAGGCCTGGGATATAGAAATCCAGTTCCGCAGCCTGCTCGAGCGGCACCGGCGCGAGCGCAGGCAGCAGCGCTCCCGCGCGGCGGCCACGCCGCTGGTGCTGCTGTGCGCACTGGCCCTGACCGCACCTCTGGAGCCGGCCCGCGCCGCGCAGACACCGGAACAGGCGCGCGAGACCATCGACGAAATTCTCGCCGGCGAGGACTTCCACCGGGTGGAGGAGGTCAGCGGCTGGCGCCTGAAGGAAATCGACTGGGAACAGAGCAAATTTCCCGAGTGGCTGATCGCCTTTCTCGAGTGGCTGGAGAGCCGCCCGAGCGAAGCCGAAGACGAGTCCGAGTGGGGCCCGCTCCTGGGCCTGCTGGTCGAGGTGCTGCTGTGGCTGGGCGCGGCCTGGCTGCTGGGGTACCTGCTGTGGCGCTACCGCGAGCCGATCCGCCGCAGCCTGCACTTTTCCGGCAAGCCCGAAGGGAAGAAAGCCGCACCGGAGACCCTGTTCGGCCTCGACGTGCGCCGCTCCAGCCTGCCCGCCGACGTCTGCGCCGAGGTGCTGCGCCTGTGGCACGGCGGCGACCAGCGCGCGAGTCTGGGCCTGCTGTACCGGGCGACCCTCGCGCACCTGATCGAGCGCTACCAGTTCGAGTTCGGCGACCACCTGACCGAGAGCGAGTGCGCGCAGCTGGTACGGCAGCGGCAGCGGGTGCCGGCGCAGGATGCGCCGCGGCCGGTCAGCGACGCACTGAGCGACCTGGTGCTGCAGCTGACCGCCAGCTGGCAGCAGCTCGCCTACGCGCACCGCGCGCCGCAAACGGCGCGGGTGGAAATGCTGTGCGACAAATGGCGGGAGGCCTTCGCCGATGACCGCTAAGCGCCTGCTGCTCGGCCTGCTGTTGCTGCTGCTCGCGGCCCTGGTGGCCCTGTTCTTCACCTTCTTCGAGCGCTATACCGAGGAACTGGACCGCGGCTGGGGTCCCGAGGCCTGGCGCAACCCCTACCTGGCCGCGGAGCGCTTCCTCGCCGCGTCCGGGCTGCAGTCCCGCCGCGCGGACAATATCTCCGTGCTCGCCGAGATGAGTGGCCGCGACACCCTGTTCCTGGCCAGCTCCAGCCAGGTGTACAACCCGCGCCGCGCCGCGGAACTGCTCGACTGGGTCGGGCGCGGCGGCCACGCAATAGTGGTCGCCCACGGGCTCGACGGCGAGCGCGACTGGCTGCTGGAACAGCTGGACGTGACCCTGCAGGAGGGCCGCGAGGATCTATTCTTCGAGCACCCCTTCCGCCAACTGCTCGGCGAGGACGCCGACCAGTACCGCGGCAAGAGCGCCAGCGAAATACTGCGCGAGCACAACCGCAAGCTCGAAGGCGGGGAGGAGGCGGAACAGAGCGCCGCGGCGCAGGAGCCGCCGCGCAACCCGGATGTGGATCCCGCCGACCTGGTCACCCTCGCCGGCGACGACGGCGAATATCAGCTGCACTTCAACGCCGGCCAGCTGCTCCACCACCCGGCCCTCAACGGCGGGGACTCCACCACCGAGCCGGTGTTCTGGGCCAGGATCTGGCGCGGCGACACCGGCGTGCCCTTTATGCAGTTCGAGCGCGGCGACGGCCTGATCACGCTGCTGGCGGACGGTGGTATCTGGCGCAACCGGCGCATCGGCCACTTCGACCACGCCTATTTCCTGCAGCAGCTGGCCTCCGACGGCGAATTCGTGTTTCTGACCCAACCGCGCTTCGACTCCCTGTTCGAGCTGGCGCGCCGCTACGGGGCCGAGTTCTTTATCGCCGGCGCCCTGGCACTGCTGGCCTGGCTGCTGCTGCGCGCGCGCCGCTTCGGCCCGCCGGCGCCGGAGCCGGAGCCGGCGCGGCGCTCGCTGCTGGAACATATCTCCGCCTGCGGCCACTACTACTGGCGCGAGGACCACTGCGAGCGGCTGTTGCTCGGCCTGCGCCGCGCCGCGCTGCGCCGCCTCGGCGGCGACAACGCAGACACAGCCACCAGGCGCCAGCTGTGCACCCGGCTCAGTGCCGACACCGGCCTGAGCGAATCCCAGATTGCCGCCTGCCTGTGGGGGGACCCGCCCCGCAGCGAAGAGGCGTTTACCGAGCGAATGCGCAACCTGCAGCAAATCGAGGCAGTCCTATGAGCGACACCATCTACCAATCGGACCAACAACCGCAGGCCGCCGCGGCGCAGCCGGACTGGCAGGCCGCGACGGCGCAACTGGCGCTGCTGCGCAGTGCCATCAACCGGCTGCTGATCGGCCAGGAAGCCGTGGTCGACCAGGTGCTGATCGCGCTGCTGGCCTCCGGTCACGTGCTGCTGGAGGGGGTGCCCGGCCTCGGCAAGACGCTGCTGGTGCGCTCCCTGGCCAACTGCTTCGGCGGCGGCTTCCGCCGCATCCAGTTCACCCCGGACCTGATGCCGGCGGACGTGACCGGCCACGCCATCTACCACATGGGAGAGAGCCGCTTCGAAGTGCGCCGCGGGCCCGTGTTCACCAACCTGCTGCTGGCGGACGAGATCAACCGCGCCCCGGCCAAGACCCAGGCGGCACTGCTGGAGGTGATGCAGGAGAAGCAGGTCACCATCGACGGCGAGGCACTGCCGGTGCCGCGCCCGTTCATGGTGCTGGCGACCCAGAACCCGATCGAGCAGGAGGGCACCTACCCGCTGCCGGAGGCGGAGCTGGACCGCTTCCTGCTCAAAGTGCTGATCGACTTCCCGAGCCTGGAGGCGGAGCTGAAACTGGCCGCCGCGGCCAGCGCCGGTCGCATCGAGAAGCAGCTCGCGCAGCCGCCGGCCGGGCAGATGACCGTGGAGCAGCTGCAACAGCTGCAGGCGCTGATCCCGCAGGTGGCGCTGGACCAGCAGGTGCTGGACTACGCGGTGCGCCTGGTGCGCGCGACCCGCGAATCCGCGCAGCTGCGCCGCGCCGCCGGCCCCCGCGCCAGCATCGGCCTGCTGCAGGCCGCGCGCGCCCAGGCGCTGTTGGCCGGGCGCGAGTTCGTGCTGCCGGACGACGTCAAGGCGATGGCGATTCCAGTCATGCGCCACCGCATTGGCCTGTCGCCGGATATGGAAATCGACGGCGAGACGCCGGACTCGGTGCTGGCGCAGATCATCGACACGGTGGAGGCGCCGCGCCTGTGAGCCGGCCCGCCGCCGACACCGGGGCCGCCGCACAGGCGCGCCCGGCCGCGACGGCGAAGGCCGCCGGCACCGCCCCCAGCCGCCGCCTGGTGGCGCTGCTCGGCAGCTGGTGCCTGGCGGCGCTGGCCATCAGTGCCGCGCGCATCTGGCAGCCGCAGAGCGCCGGTGCGCTGCAGGACCTGTGGTGGACCGCCGGCGCGCTGCTGCTCGCCGGCGCGCTGCTGGATTATTTCACCGGGCGCAGGGTCGCGGGCCTCGAAGCGGAGCGGCGGCTGCCCGGCAACCTGGCCCTCGGGGTCGAAAACCGGGTGCGGCTGACGCTGGACAACGGCGGCCCGCGCGCGCTCGCGCTCGATGTCTGCGACAGTGTGCCGGCGCAGCTCTCCGCCGCGGACCTGCCGCGCCGCGCGCGGCTGGATCCGGGCCAGCGGGTCGCCATCGACTACCCGCTGGTGCCGCGGCGCCGCGGCCGCGCGGATTTCGGCCGTATCGAAGTGCTGGCGGACTCCCCCTGGGGCCTGTGGCAGACGAAGCTGCTGTTGGGGCGGCCGCAGTCGGTCAAGGTCTACCCGAACTTCCTCGGCATCTCCTCGCTGCAGGCCCTGTCCACCGAACAGAGCCTGCGCTTCCTCGGCCTGCACCGGCAACAGCGCCGCGGCGAGGGCATGGATTTCCGCCAGCTGCGCGAATACCGCCAGGGGGACAGCCAGCGCCAGGTGGACTGGCGGGCCAGCGCGCGCCTGCGCAAGCTGATCAGCCGCGAGTACCAGGACGAGCGCGACCAGGAGATCGTCTATATGCTCGACTGCGGCCGCCGCATGCGCGCCAAGGACGGCGAGCTCTCCCACTTCGACCACGCGCTGAACGCGCTGCTGCTGTCCGCCTATGTGGCCATCAAGCAGGGGGACGCGGTGGGCCTGCACGCCTTCGCCGCCGATGAAAACAGTTCCGGCGGCCAGCTGCCGCCGGTCAAGGGCGAGGGCGGCATCAACCTGCTGCTGAACGGCGTCTACGACCTGCACTCGGGCACCGCCAACGCGGACTTCAGCAGCGCCGCCCAGCAGCTGCTGGCGAAGCACCCGCGCCGCGCGCTGGTGATACTGGTCACCAACCTGCGCGACGAGGACAGCGATGAACTGCTGGCGGCGGTGCAGCTGCTGTCGCGGCGCCACCTGGTGATGGTGGCCAGCCTGCGCGAAACGGCGGTGGACGCGCTGCTGCGCCGGCCGGTGGAGAATTTCAGCGACGCGATTGACGCGGCGGCCGCCGCCGATTTCCTCGCGCGCCGCGGGCGCCTGCTGCAGCAGCTGCGCGCGCGCAACGTATTGGTGGTGGACTCGGCGCCGGAGCAGCTGCATATGGCGCTGGTGGAGACCTATTGGCAATTGAAGCGCAGCGGTAAAATCTGACCCGACTGGAACGGGCCCGAACAGACAGCGACAATGGCACAGCGCAAAACACACGCTCCGCGTCCGGCCGCACGCCTGTCCCGCTGGCAGGCGTCGGCGCTGCTGTGCCTGTTCCTCGCCGTGCGCGGCCTGGTGCCGGCGGGCTTTATGCCCGCTCCCGTCGCCGCCGGCACACCCTACGATCTGTGTCACGGCGACAGCCGCAGCGCGCTGCTGCTCAGCGCACTGGCGCAAGCGGAGCGCGCCCATCACGGCCACGGCGGCCACGACCACGATGCGCTGACCGCGCAGAGCTTCGCCGACAACCACTGCAGTTTTTCCGCCGGCGCCGGCCTCGCCGCCGCGCCGGCGCTGGAGGCACTGCACCTCCCCCGCCGCGAGCGCGGTGTGCCCGCTGCCGCGCCCGGCGCGGCCTCGCCGCGGCCCGCCTATCTGCGACCGCCACAGCGGGCGCCGCCCCTCTCCCACAGCGTTTGAATTCCAGAACAAATCTCTTTCACCGCGGCCGGGCCCACGACGGCGCCCCGCCGCCAACAGTTTGTCGCGGCCGCCGCCCGGCGGTGGCCGCGCACCGCTATGGGAAATCACTATGAACAACTGTCAGAAAACCCTGCTGGCCGGCGCCATAGGCCTGGCCGCGCCCCTGGCACTGGCCCACGAGAACTCCCCCACCTTCCTGCCCGAGGGCCACGCGCCCGCCGGCGTCATGGCCGACCACCTGCACGCGAAAGGGGAGTGGATGTTCGGCTACCGCGCGATGCGCGAGGAGTACCGCGACCTGTACCGCGGCTCGAAGAAGGCCGACGCGATGGATCTGGCCATGGCCGGCTACTCGATGATGCCGACCGACATGACGATGGAAATGCATATGCTCGATATCATGTACGCCGTGTCCGACGACCTGACGCTGATGCTGATGCCACAGTACATGAGTATGGATATGTCGATGCAGATGGTCGACCACGGATCCATGGGCGGCATGGGGGATATGCACGGCGGGCATGGCAGCGGCGGCCACAGCCACGGCGTGTCCGGCGCGGGCGACACCATTGTCGGCGGCCTCTTCCGCATCGCCGACGCCGCCGGTTATCGCCTGCACGCGACCCTGGCCTTCAGCGCGCCGACCGGCTCGGTGGAGGAGAAGAACGCGGACGGCAGCTTCACCCACTACGGCATGCAGCTGGGCACCGGCACCTGGGACCTGCTGCCCTCGATCACCTACAGCAGCGCACTGCAGCGGCTCAGCTGGGGCGCGCAGCTGTCGGCGCGCCTGCCGCTCGAGGACGAGAACGACTCCGGCTTCGCCTTCGGCGAGCGCTACGGCGCCACCGCCTGGAGCGCCTACCGGCTGGCGGACTGGATCAGCCTGTCGGCGCGGCTGCAGTATACGAAGGAGGGGGATATCAACGGCCACTACAACGGACCGCACAGGCACGCCAGCCCGGCGGACCTGCAGGCCAACTACGGCGGCGAACTGCTGGACTACGGGCTGGGCGTGAACCTGGTGGCTCAGCGGGGGGCGCTCGCCGGCGTGCGCCTCGGGCTCGAGTGGGTCGGAGAGCTGTCCGCGGATTACAACGGCTTCCAGCTGGCGCGGGAGGACGGTCTGAACCTGAGCCTGAGCTACGCCTTCTGATTTTTCACTGACCTGGGGATCGATCGCGGCCCATGGCCGCGATCGATATTCAGAAGCGGTAGCCGAAATTCAGCGTCAGCGAGCGCAGGTGCCCCAGGTCGTACTGGTAGGAGGTCACCCTGCCGACATCGTAATAGTTGTACTCCACCGAGGTGTCGAAAGAACGGGTCCAGTTGTAGCGATAGCCGACGCCGGCATTCCAGTAGTTGTCGTCGCCGTCCTCGTTCACCAGGACGAACTCGTCCCCGCGCCTCACCTTGTCGACATCGAAGTCGCCGTAGTTCCAGCCCGCCATCCAGTAGAGGCACTGCACGTCGCAGTTCAGGGTGAAGTCTACCTTGAAGTTCACCCCGTACTGGTCGACGGAGATATTGCCGTCGTCGAAATTCGAATAGCGCAGCTCCACCTGCCACACCCCCACGGTCGGGGTGATGCCGATACTGACCTGGCCGAAGGTGTCGTCGTCCTTGTTGATCTGCTGTTGACCGGTGCCGGCGCCGAAGTTGGTAATCACGCGGTACTCGCCGGCACAGATACCCTCGAAGGGGTTGTTCCAGGCCTGGGCGGCGGCCGCTGTGGAGTGGATCAGGGCGAGAGCGAACAAAACTTTCTTCATTGCGACCTTCCTTGGCACTTTGTTGCAGACCGTCAGGGTTCGGCTTTGGGGGAGCTGTGGGCCTGGGCCACGTCGATGATGGCCCAGATGCCACCGGAGAACGCCGGGTTGCTGCGCAGGATTTCAATATCGCCCGGCTCCGGCGGCGGGTCGCCGGCCGCGCGCAGCTCGTCCAGCCGCTGCACTATGGTTTCCGCCATCTTCTGCAGGGCGGCATCGAGCGAATCGGCGTGGCAGTGACAGTGGGGCAGGTCCGGGGCAATGGCTCCGAAGCCGGCGTATTCGATATTGTGGACCACGACCGGATAGCGCATCGGGGAGTTACTCTTGTGACATTGACCCACCAAGCGTAGACGGATTTCATTTTTTCGTGGCCCGCGGCGGCGAGAAAATGGCGCGAGGGGAATTTGGCAGCAAAAAAATAGCGCGCGCCCCGCCGGTGCGGCGCTCAGCGCGGAATGCGCCCGAGCAGCGCGCGGCGGGAGAAGATCATTTCCTTGTAGGTCTGCTGCAGCGAGATATCCAGATCCGACTCGGCGCCGCCCATCTCATCCATCTGCCGCTGCAGCCAGGTGATCTCGGTTTCCAGCTGCCGGCGCAACCGGCGTATCTCGCTCTCGCTGATATTGATATGGGCGCTGCGAAGGCTGGACATGGCTCTATCCCGGCAGTGGCGCCCTGCGGCGCCGAAAACGACACAACCGCCACCGGCAGTGGCGGTTGCATAGAGCTTAGTCGATGACCGGTTATTCAGTAAGCAGCTGGCGCCAATCGAAGGACGGGTCGCCGATCACATAGAAGAAAGGATTCAGCAGGGAGTCCTTGCTGTTGTAGCGCAGCAGCTGGAACCGGTCGTCCACCACGATGCCGCCGGCGGCCTCCACCACCGCCTGGGCGGCGGCCGTATCCCACTCGCAGGTGGGCGCCAGGCGCGGGTACAGGTCCGCCTTGCCCTCGGCCACCAGGCACAGCTTCAGCGAGCTGCCCATATTCACGCAGGCCACGCTGCCGAGATCCGACTCGATGCGCGCCACCAGCCGGTCCACCGCACCGGCGCCGTGACTGCGGCTCGCCACCAGTTCCACCGGCTGGCCCGCGTCCAGGCGCGGCTGCAGCGGGCGCACTCGGATCGCCCGCTCGCCCTCGGCGCTGCGCTTGAAGGCGCCGGCGTTTTTTGCACCGGCGTAGGTGATATTCAACACCGGCACATGCACCACCCCCAGCACCGGCTCGCCGCCCTCGATCAGCGCGACATTGACGGTGAACTCGCCGGTGCGGCGGATAAACTCCTTGGTGCCGTCCAGCGGATCCACTATCCAGTAGCGCTGCCAGCGGCTGCGCTCGGCGAACGGCGGCATCTCCTGCTCCTCCGACAGCACCGGCACCCCCTCGATCAGCTGCGCCAGCGCCGGCGCCAGTATCGCGTGAGCGGCCAGATCGGCGGCGGTCACCGGCGAATCGTCGGCCTTGGTGTCCACTTCCAGCTCGGCGCTGCTGTTGTACACGTCGAGGATCGCCTCGCCAGCGCGGGTGCAGATCTCGATGACCCGCTCCAATAGTGCTTTGTCCATCATTCCCCCTTTTGTGAGCGCGGCATTATACGCGCTCGCCAGTACCTGGCCACGGCGCCGGGACCGGAAAGCGCAATCGCGGCCATGGGCCGCGATCACAATATCCGCTGGCAATCCACGCTTAAGCCGGAAACAGGTCGTCGATGGAGAGATAGCGCTCGCCGGTGTCGTAGCTGAACACCAGCACTCGGCTGCCGGGGGCGAATTCGTTCTCGCGCTTTTTCACCGCCGCGAGGCTGGCGCCGGAGGAGATGCCGACGAAGATACCCTCCTTCAGCGCGCACTGGCGCGCCATCTCGAAACTCTCCTCCTCGCCCACCAGAATGGTGCCGTCCAGCACCTCTCTGTTCAGTATGTCCGGCACGAAACCCGCACCTATGCCCTGCAGCCGGTGCAGCCCCTTCTCGCCGCCGCTGATCACCGGCGACTTCTCCGGCTCCACCGCGAATACGCTCAGCTTCGGGAAGGCCTCCTTCAGCACCTCGCCGCAGCCGCTGATATGGCCGCCGGTGCCGACGCCGGTAATCAGGTAGTCCAGGCCCTCGGGGAAATCCGCCAGAATCTCCCGCGCGGTCGTCTCCCGGTGCACCTGCATATTAGCCGGGTTGCGGAACTGCTGCGGTATCCAGCTGTTCTCAATCTCGCTGTGCAGCTCTTCCGCCTTCTCGATCGCGCCGGCCATGCCGCGCTCTTTCGGCGTCAGCACCAGCTCCGCGCCCATCGCCTTCATCACCTTGCGCCGCTCCACCGACATGGACTCCGGCATCGTCAGTATCAGGCGGTAGCCCTTCACCGCCGCCACCATCGCCAGGCCGATACCCGTGTTGCCGGAGGTCGGCTCCACGATCACGCCGCCGGGCTTCAACTCGCCACAGGCCTCGGCGGCCTCGATCATCGACAGCGCGATGCGGTCCTTGATACTGCTGCCGGGATTGAAGCGCTCCACCTTCATCCACACCTCGATATCCGGCCGGAACAGGCGGTTGATCCTGACGTGGGGGGTGTTGCCGATGGTCTCGAGAATATTGGCTGCCTTCATGTGCGAAGCTCTCCCTTATTAATTTCGCAATTGATCAAAGACTCTGCGGTTCTGCCGCGACGGAAGATTGCCCCGCCCCGGCGTTTGCCGAATACTGGCCGAAGCTATCCGTTCACCAAACCGAGCAAACCACAAAATCACCACAAGCGCGAGAAAAGCCATGACCACCACAGACAGCCACAACGCCGCAGCGCTGCAACAGGCCGCCAGCCGGCTGCCGCTCGCATTTGCCGCCCTGGCCACCGGCTATATGGCCCTGGACGCCGCCGGGCTGAGCGGCCCCTGGATGGCTTCGCTGAAGGCCGCGCCCATCGCGGTGCTGGCACTGATCGCACTGCGCAGCCTGAACGGCCTGACCCGCACCCTGACTCTGGCCGCGCTGGCCTTTTCCGCCCTCGGCGACCTGCTGCTGGCGCTGGAATTCCCCAACCAGTTCGTCTTCGGCCTCGGCGCCTTCCTGCTGGCGCAGCTGATCTACGCCGGCAACTTCCTGCGCCGCGCCACTCGGCTGGAAGACTGGCGCAACCGCCGCACCCTGCTGCGCGCGCTGCCGCTGCTGCTCGCCGCGCTGCTGCTGGCGCGACTGCTGCTGCCGGCGGCGGGGGAACTGGCCCCGGCGGTGCTGGTCTACCTGCTCGCGATCGTCGCCATGGGCCTCTGCGCCGCCGCGCACCGCGGCGATTCCGCACTGCTGTTCACCGGCGCCGTGACCTTTATGGTCTCCGACACACTGATCGCGCTGAACAAGTTCGTGACCCCGCTGCCGCTGGCCGGCACCGCGATCATGCTGACCTACTACGGCGCCCAGTTGATGCTGCTGTACGGCATAGGCCGCGCGCGGGCATAATGGCCGCGGCGACAGGGAGCGGTCTATGCTGTATTCCCCGAGGCCCCGAACGAGAGGTAACCCGACTCCATGCCCGACTGGCCCACATTCGACTGGCGGGAGATCGACACGGTGCTGCTGGATATGGACGGCACCCTGCTCGACCTGCACTACGACAACCACTTCTGGCTCACCCACCTGCCCAGGCGCTACGCCGAGACCCACGGCCTGCCGCTGGAGCGGGCGCAGCGGCAACTGGACGCGGAGATAGAGGCGCGCCGCGGCACCCTGGAGTGGTACTGCCTGGATTTCTGGAGCCGCGAACTGAAACTGGATATCGCCGCGATACTGCGCGAGATCGAAGACCGCATCGCGCTGCGCCCGCAGACGGAGCCCTTCCTCGCCAAGCTGCGGCAGTTGGAAAAAAACACCCTGCTGGTCACCAACGCCCACCGCCGCGGCCTGCAGCACAAGCTGGAGATCACCGGTATAGACCGCTGGTTCGACGGCATCGTCTCCTCCCACGACTTCGGTCACGCCAAGGAGAGCGTCCACTTCTGGCACGCGCTGCGCGAGGAGACAGACTTCGACCCGGCGCGCACCCTGTTCGTGGACGACAACCAGAGCGTCCTCGCCGCCGCGCGCGACTACGGCATCGCCCACCTGCTGTGTATCCGCCAGCCGGACAGTCTAGGGCCGGTGCGCGAGATCGACGACTTTCCGGCGATTCACCACTTCAATGAGATAATGGCGATTTGATTCAGGACTCGAAAAGAACACCTGAACCAGATGCGAAGGCCCTGATGCCGGGCCGCCCGATTAGCCTTACCCGCAATAGGGATCACCCCCGAAAATAGACTTAATCGCCCCCCAATGGAAAAAGTACGCATCGACAAGTGGCTCTGGGCCGCGCGCTTCTTCAAGACCCGCAGTCTCGCCAAACAGGCGATCGAGGGCGGCAAGGTGCACGCCGACGGCCAGCGGATCAAAGCCAGCAAGGAGATCACCACCGGCATCACCCTCGCCATCCGCCAGGGCTGGGACCTGGTGGAAGTGGAGGTGCTGGCGCTGTCCGACCAGCGCCGCGGCGCCGATATCGCCCGCACCCTGTACCGGGAGACCGAGGCCAGTGTGGCCAGACGCGAGCGGGCGCGCGCCGAGCGCCAGGCCAGCCACGCAGGCCTGCACAGCGAGAGACCCAACAAGAAACAGAGACGCCAGATACACCGCTTCCTGCGCGAACAGGACTGAAAACCGCTGCGCGTGCGCCCGGCGGTGTCCGGCGCTGCCCGCTACGTTTTCCGGCTTCCCCGGCGGCCTGCTAAACTGGCCCCACGCAATTCGAGAACGACGCCGTCCAAGATGAAAAGACTCCTCGCCCTAGCCACCCTGCTCCTGTTCGCCGCCCAGGCCGCCCTCGCCGACAGCCGCGAACACGAACAGCTCAAGCGCTCCATCATCAAGATCTACACCACCGCCGCGGCGCCGGACTACTTCAACCCCTGGGCGCTGCTGAACGCCAAGCAGCTGTCCGGCTCCGGTGCCGTGATCAGCGGCAAGCGCATACTGACCAACGCCCACGTGGTCGCCAACGGCAGCTTTATCCAGGTGCAGCGCCACGGCGACGCGCAGAAATTCCGCGCCCAGGTGCAGTTCGTCTCCCACGAGGCGGACCTGGCGCTGCTGACCGTCGAGGACGACAGCTTCTTCGAGGGCACGCGCCCGCTGGCGCTCGGCGAACTGCCGGAGCTGCAGGAGGAGGTCACCGTGTACGGCTACCCGATCGGCGGCAAGTCCCTGTCCATCACCCGCGGCGTCCTCTCCCGCGTCGAACACCAGTACTACGCCCACGCCGAGAGCTACCTGATGGCCGGACAGATAGACGCCGCCATCAACCCCGGCAACAGCGGCGGCCCGGTTATCTCCAACGGGCGTATCGTCGGCGTCGCGATGCAGACCAACCAGGGCGCCGAGAACCTCGGCTACTTCGTGCCGCCGAGCGTGATACGGCATGTGCTCGAAGACGCGAAAGACGGCGTGCACCAGGGCTTCCCCGAACTCGGCGCGGTGACCCAGAGCCTCGAGAGCCCGGCGATGAAAAAGGCCGCCGGCCTGCGCGAAGGCCAGGACGGCGCGCTGATCGTCAAGGTGTTCCACGACGCCCCGGCCGCCAGCGTGCTGCAGCCCGGCGACGTGCTGCTGGAGGTGGACGGCTACAAGGTGGCCGCCGACCGCACCGTGGAGTGGCGCGAAAACCAGCGCACCAACTACCACTACGCGGTGGACCAGTACCACGTCGGCGACAAGCTGCCGGTACGCTTCTCCCGCAACGGCGAGATCATGAGCGCCGAGATCACCCTGGCGGCGCCGCCGCCGTCGCGCTCCCTGGTCGTGAACGAGCAGTTCGACCAGCGCCCGCGCTACTACATCTACGGCGGCGTGGTGTTCGTGCCGCTGAACATGAACCTGATCAAGCGCTGGGGCAAAAATTGGCACTCCAAGGCACCGATCGACTACCTCTACGCGCGCAACCAGTGGAGCGACGAGCAGCGCCGCGAGCTGGTGGTGGCACTGAAGGTACTGCCCGCCGGCGTCAACCTCGGCTACCACGACTGGAAAAACTGGATCATCGATTCGGTCAACGGCCACCGCGTGGCGGACTTCGACGAGTTCGCACAGCTGATGGAGAGCAACCAGGAGCCCTTCGTGGAGCTGCGCGACCAATCCGGCTACCGCATGGTGCTGGACGCCGCCGCCGCGCGCGAGCAGGAGGCGCTGATACTGCAGACCTACCATATCCCCCAGCGCCACTCCCTCGGCCTGTTCAGTACCCTGGCCAGGGGCGAGGAGAGCGGCGAGTGATGAGGAGAGGCCAATGCGCGTAAAAACCGGGATTGGGGCCGCCGCGCTGATACTGGCGGCGGCGACCGCGGCTGCCGGCGAGCTCTACCGCTGGGTGGACGAGGACGGCAAGGTGCACTTCGGCGACCGCCCGCCGGCACAGGCCAAGGCGGAGAATATCGAGGGCGAGCTGCGCCCGATCAACAGCGCGGATGCCGCGACACCGCGGAAAACCGGCGCCGGCCAGCGCGCGGACAATATCGATCGGGAATATGAGAACCGCCAGCAGCAGCGCCAGTGGCAGCAGCAACAGCGCATGGCGCGCGCCTGCAATGACGCGCGCAGGAAGCTGCGCATGCTGCAGGGCCGCGTGGCGTTTATCGACGACAGCGGCGACGAGATCCGGATGACCGAGCGCGAGCGCCAACGCCTGGCCGCGCAACTGCAGGGGGAGATAGGCCGCGTCTGCGGCTGAGCCGCGCGGCCAGGACCCGTTTCGCCAGACTGCCGGACAGTTGGCCTCTGCTACTACCATTAATGGATATCCGCCTCTAAAATCCCGCGGTTTTTTGGCGCCGAGGCACCCGAATCATGTCCGATCAGCTGGAACGCTTTATTTTCTCAAGCCACGATATCCGCGGTCAGGTGGTGACCCTCACCGAGTCCTACCGCGCCGTACTGGAGAACAACCAGCTGCCGCCGCCGGTGGCACGCCTGCTCGGCGAGTTCCTCGCCGCCGCCTGCCTGCTCTCCACCACACTCAAGTTCGAGGGCCTGCTGGTGCTGCAGGCGCGGGGCGAGGGGGACGTGCCGCTGATCCTGGCCGAGTGCACCCACCACAGCGACCTGCGCGGCATAGCCCGCGTCGCCGAGGGTGCACAGATCGATGACGACGCCAGCCTGCGCGACCTGCTGGGCCCGCGCGGCGTGCTAGCGATCACCGTCGATCCCCGGAGCGGCGAGCGCTACCAGGGTATAGTGCCGCTGGAGAAAGACACCCTGGCCGAGTGCCTGGAGGACTACTTCACCCAGTCGGAGCAGCTCGCCACCCGCTTCTGGCTGGCCTCCAGCCCCGATACCGTGGGCGGCATCATGCTGCAGGTGCTGCCGGGCAACAACGCCGCCTCGGCGGAGGAGAACGAAAACGCCTGGGAAACCGCCCAGCACCTGGCCGGCACTGTCACCGCCGAAGAGCTGCACTCTCTGCCCCACGACCAGCTGCTGCACCGGCTGTTCCACGAGCTCAAACCGATGACGCTGGGCACCGCCAATATCCGCTTCAAGTGCAGCTGCTCGCGGGATCGCAGCGCGCGCGCGCTGGTCGCGCTGGGCCCCGAGGAGGTGTACAAGCTGCTGGAGCAGCAGGGCGGCGAGATAGCCGCCGACTGCCAGTTCTGCAACGCCCAGTACCGCTTCGACCGGGCGCAGGTGGAGACGCTGTTCAGCGCGCCGCCGCCGACGGTGCACTGACCCGACCGGCCGCCGGCGCCCGCTACAGCCCGGGCGCCGCCAAGATCGCCACCGTTAGCCGATTTTCCCGCAAAAATTCACCAAATCAATGTAGTAAAACTACACCATCGAAATCCAGAATGTTTCTGCGCTAAATTTCCATTGACAGCGCTATCATTGAATAAAAAATAACCTTTTTCACTGTCGCGCCATTTTGAAGTTTGCCATAATGCGCCCCCCGAATTTGCCCGGTCGCCGCGCTCCGCGGCGGCCCTTACTATTTTCACTGATCAAACTTCACGGGTAATCGACGAATGGCACAGATCGACGACACCGCGCAGGTTTTCAAGAACCTGGCGCCGGCGCAATTGGTTGAGCAGGCGCTGGCGCGCGGCGAGGGCAAATTGTCCGACACCGGCGCACTGGTAGCCGAGACAGGCGCGCGCACCGGCCGCTCCCCGGCGGACCGCTTTGTGGTAGAGGAGCCCTCCACCGCCGAGAGCATCGACTGGGGCAACGTCAACCGCGCCTTCCCGCAGGACAAGTTCGACGCCCTGTGGGACCGCGTCGAGGACTTCGTCGCCAGCCACGACAGCTTCGTACAGCAGCTGCACGTGGGCCAGGACGAGGACCACTACCTGCCGGTGGTCGTGACCACCCAGACCGCCTGGCACAATCTGTTCGCGCGCAACATGTTTATCCGCGCCGAGAAGTACAACCCGAAGGGCAAGGAGGAGTGGCGCATACTGCACGCGCCCAACTTCGTCTGCGACCCCGAGCGCGACGGCACCAACTCCGACGGCTGCGTGATCATCAACTTCGGCGCGCGCAAGGTGCTGCTGGCGGGCATGCGCTACGCCGGCGAGATGAAGAAGGCCATGTTCTCGGTGCAGAACTTCCTGCTGCCGGAAAAGGACGTGATGCCGATGCACTGCGCCGCCAATGTCGGCAAAGACGGCGACACCTGCCTGTTCTTCGGCCTGTCCGGCACCGGCAAGACCACCCTGTCCGCCGACCCGGAGCGTTACCTGATCGGCGACGACGAGCACGGCTGGGCCAAGGGCGGCGTGTTCAACATGGAGGGCGGCTGCTACGCCAAGACCATCAACCTGAGCCGCGAGAACGAGCCGGTGATCTGGGACGCCATCCGCTTCGGCGCCATCATCGAGAATGTGGTCATCGACGAGGCCGGCACCCCCGATTACAGCGACACCAGCCTGACCGAGAACGGCCGCTGCTCCTACCCGCTGGAGCATGTGCAGATGCGCAAGGTCGAGAACCGCGCCGGCGAGCCGAAGAACGTGATCTTCCTGACCTGTGACGTGTCCGGCGTGCTGCCGCCGGTGGCCATCCTGTCCAAGGAGGCGGCCGCCTACCACTTCCTGTCCGGTTACACCGCGCGCGTCGGCTCCACCGAGCTCGGCGCCGAGGCCGGTATCCACCCGACCTTCTCCACCTGCTTCGGCGCGCCCTTTATGCCGCGCGCACCGCGCGAGTACGCGGACCTGCTGATGAAGCGCATCGAGGACTTCGGCTCCCGCGTCTACCTGGTCAACACCGGCTGGACCGGCGGCTCCGGTGACAACGGCAAGCGCTTCCCGATTCCGGTGACCCGCGCCGTGGTGGCCGCGATCCAGAGCGGCGCCCTGGAAAATGCCGCCACCGAGCACCTGGATATCCTCAACCTGGATATCCCGCTGGAGGTGCCGGGCGTGGACAAGTCCTACCTGAACCCGCGCGAGGCCTGGGCCGACAAGGGCGCCTACGACGAGCAGGCCGGCCAGCTGGCCAAGCTGTTCGCCGAGAACATCGAGAAGTTCAACGTCAGCGACGATATCAAGGCCGCCGGCCCCAGGGCTTAAACCCCGGGATCGCGGAGCTCCGGCTCCGCAAACAGGCCCCGGGGGCGAACACAAGTTCGCCCCTGCGCTAAGCCCCCGCGACGCAAGTCGCGGGGGCTTTCTTTTTTGCGGCTATAGTGAATAAAGAGGCGCCGGCGAACGACACGCCTGCGCCGGGCTTTCCCCGACAGCAGCAGTCGCGAACGCAGTATGTCCGCAGACAACGCCTATTCCCGCTTCCGCACCGGCTACCCCGCGCAACCCCCGGGGCAGCGCGTCAATCACCTTGTGATCGCCGGCGTGGCGACCCTGCTGCTGCTGATCGTCGCCGCGCTGTGGCTCTACCTCTATCTCAAGTCCCTGGAGAAACCCTATATCGAAGTGAAGGGCTACCGGGTGGCCAGCGCGCAGGCCTTCAACAATTTCCTGCGCCGCGGCGGCAACCGCGCCCGCGTCGAAGAACTGACGCTCTTCCTGCGCGAGCAGGGTGTCGGCGACGTGGCCGCGGTGCGCGACCTGCTGCGCCAGGGCACCGACTGGCTCGATATCGACGAGCCACCCTTCGCGATTCCCCCCAGCGACCGCTGGCGCAACATGGTCGCCACCCTCGCGATCCTGCGCGACGAGGTGGAGCCCGCGATCGGACCGGTGGACGTGCTCTCCGCCTACCGCACCGCCAACTACAACCGCAAATCCGGCGGCACCAACGGCAGCAGACACCGCGATTTCTGCGGCCTGGATCTGGTGCCCAAATCCAATATCAGCCGCAAGGAGCTGGTGGAAGAGCTGCGCAGCCTGCACGCGCGCCTGGGCCCCAAGAGCAATTTGGGACTCGGCATCTACAGCGATGTGCGCTTTCACATAGATACCTGCGGCTACCGCATCTGGTGACAGGCGTACGCCTATGGATATTCACGAAAGCGAAGACCACGAATACGTCGACATACACATAGAGCGGCGCCGGGTCATCTGGATATGCGGCCTGGTGCTGGCCGGCATCATTGCGCTGGTGGTGCTGACCATGGACAAGGTGCGCGAACTGGCGGAGCGCATCGTCACCCCGGTGGAGCTGAGGCCGGTGCCGGAAATGCCGGACGTGTACGACATCAAGGGTTACGCCGCTGCCTCGGAAAAGGCCTTCGACCGGTTTCTGAGCAAAGGGGACAACCGCGAACTCTACGCAAAACTGGAAAACTTCCTGCAACTCAACCAGGTGGACAAGGTGGTGCCGCCCTACGAACTGCTGCGCCAGGGCAGCGACTGGCAGGAGATAGACGAGCCGCCCTTCGCGATACCGCCGGAGGAAAACTGGGAGACGATGGTCGACACCCTCAAGGTCCTGCAGGAGGAGATAATCCCGCGCATAGGTCCGGTCGTTGTGCTCTCCGGCTGGCGCACCTCCAGCTACAACGCCAAGGCCGGCGGCTCGCGGCGCAGTAAACATATGCACTTTTGCGGCCTGGATATGGTCCCGAAAAACAAATACACGCGCAAACAGCTGGTGCCGATACTGCGCGATATCCACAAGCGCGTCGGCAAGGAGTGGAATATGGGGCTCGGCATCTACAGCGGTATCCGCTTTCACGTCGACACCTGCGGCTACCGCCGCTGGTAGGGCGCCAGCGGCCACTGGTAAAAAGCACCGCCTTCTGCTTACATAGGGCGCGGACCGGGCGCCCTCAATTCCAAACGCGCCACAACAATAACCGGGGAACCATCGGTGCACGAACAACTGGAAAGACGCTCGTTTATCTTGTCACTGTTGCTGGTCACGCTGGCCTTCACACTGCTGCTGAAACCCTTCTTCACCCCCATCTTCTGGGCCTGTGCCATAGCGCTGATATTTTTCCCGGTCTACCGCAGGCTGATGCGGCGCTTTCCCAAATGGCGCAACCTGATGGCGCTGCTGACACTGCTGCTGTGTATGGTGCTGGTGGTAATTCCGGTACTGCTGGTGGCCAGCTCGTTTATCAACGAGGCGGTCCAGCTCTACCACAAGGCCCAGAGCGGGCAGATCGATATTTCCAAACCCATAGAACAGGTGCGCCAGGCCTTCCCCGGCATCAACGCCCTGCTGGAACGCATCGGCGTCGACCTGGAGCAGCTCAAGGAGCGCCTGCTGGGCGGTCTCATGAGCGCCGGCAGTTTCCTGGCCAAGAACGCGCTGGCCCTGGGGCAGAACACCCTGAACTTTTTCCTGATGCTGGGCCTGATGCTCTACCTGACGTTTTTCCTGATCCGCGACGGGGAGAAACTGGTAGACCTGCTGATCCGCGCGCTGCCGCTCGGCGACGAGCGCGAACATCTGCTGCTGGCGAAATTTGCCGAAGTGACCCGCGCCACCATCAAAGGCAACCTGGTGGTGGCCCTGACCCAGGGCGCCCTGGGCGGGCTGATCTTCTGGATCCTCGGCCTGCCGGCACCACTGCTGTGGGGCGTCGTCATGACCGTGCTGTCGCTGCTGCCCGCGGTCGGCGCGGCCATTATCTGGTTTCCGGCCGCCCTCTACCTCTACGCCGTCGGCGAGCCGATCAAGGCGACGGTACTGATGGTGTACGGCTTCGCCGTGATCAGCCTGGTGGACAACCTGCTGCGACCTATCCTGGTGGGCCGCGATACCAAGCTACCGGACTATATCGTGCTCTTCTCCACCGTCGGCGGCCTGATGATGTTCGGCATCAGCGGCTTCGCCATAGGCCCGCTGCTGGCGGCACTGTTTATCGCCTTCTGGGAAATCTTTATGCGGGAATTTATCCACCCGCCGGAAAAGAGTGTGTCCTAGGGAACCTCTGAATAAGTCCGGAATACCTAGACCTTTCAAGAAGTCGCAACGCAGTGTGTGAATCGCTCTGAAAGCCCCGCAGAGACATTACGGACTTAATCAGAGGTTCCCTGGCAGGTTGTTGAAAAAGTATTTTTCAACAACCTGCCAGGGCCTGCTTATCCCGGCGGCACCACAAGGCCCTGTTTTCGCTTGAGGCGCTGGTTCAGTTCCGAGATCGGCGCCTGATCCACGATCAGGAAACCCTCGTAACTGCGGTCCAGATCCTCGATCAACAGGATCACCAGGGAAAAAGCCAGCGCCAGCGCCAGTGCCACCTGCGGCGATCCCCGCCGGCTGGCGCCCAGCTGGAAACCGATGGCGAACATCGCCAGCGCCGTGAGCGAGTAAAGCGCCGCCCATATCGGCCTCGGAATCTGGTAGCGCAAGCCGACGACCATGCGCGAGGTGTGAAAGTCGATAAGCCGGTTGAGCGGCAGAAAAAAGTCGCGCAACTTGAGCGGATCGTAGCCCTGCGCACTGAGCTCCGCCACCAGGGACCAGAGCGCTTCCTGAATCTCTTCACTGCGCCGCAGGCGCAGGTCAAAGTCGCCTGGATCTTTGGGGTCTATATCCCTGAGCTCGACATACTCGGCCAGCAGCGCCCGCACCCGCTCCCGGTGCTGCGGGTCCAGCAGGTCCGCCCGCAGGTAGGTGGTGGAAATGGTATTGGCCTCTTCGAGCACCAGCGCCTTGCGCGCGGCGAAGCGCTCCGCCGCCATATTGAACGTAAACGCCAACAGGAAGGCCAGCAGCCCCAAGGTCGCGGCCACGGCACTGCCGAGAGAGGCATCGCCAACCCCGCCGCGCCGCGACGCGCGGCGGCCGAAATAGTGGCCCACCGCCAGGGTCACCAGTACCAGCAGTATCGAGATCCAGTAGATCTGGGCGAGGGAAAAGAGGGCAGAGGGGTCTATCTGCGTCATCGGACATTCCGCTAGTTACCGCCAAGTCTGGCCGACACCGCGCGGTTCCGCCAGCCGGGTCCGCTTATGGCTTGCCGGCGGCGGAGCTAGCCTATAAATTCAGGTCAGGTAAAAAGGTAAGGGAGACACCATGAAAAGATTAGCCGCTCTGCTGCTCACCGCCATCGCCAGTCTGCCGCTGATGGCGCTGGAAGTCGGGGCCCCAGCGCCCGACTTTTCCCTGCAGGCCTCGGACGGCAACACCTACCAGCTGTCTGACTTCAAAGGCAAACGGGCGGTCGTCATCGCCTGGTATCCGAAGGCCTTCACCAAGGGCTGCACCATCGAGTGCAAGTCCCTGGCCGAGAAGGGCCACCTGATACGCGAATACGACGTCGCCTATTTCATGGCGAGTACCGACGAGGTGGAGGTCAACGCGCGCTTTGCCGAGGAACAGGACGCCGATTTTCCGCTGCTCAGCGACCCGGGTGGCGAGGTGGCAAAGGCCTATGGTGTGCTGATTCCAGAGAAGAACATAGCGCGCCGTGTCACCATCTATATCGGCAAAGACGGCCGCATCCTGAAAGTCGACCGGGAGATCCACCCGGCCACCAGCGCGGAGGATATAGCGCGGACGCTGGATGAGCTGGGTGTTGCTCGTAAAATCTGAACCGCTAAATACTGAGTCGGGAACACTGCCGTTATAACAGCCCGCAGGCCCGACCCGTCAATCAGCGGAACCTTCAAGCGGCTCGGAGTTGAGAGCAATATCGTAATAGTAGGGGCCAGCCCACCTTACGCGCCGCTTGTAGGATTCGTATCGGTGATTGACGTCCCGGAGATCCCACTCCAATCGTCCGGCAGCATCAATGGCTTGCTCCTGCAAACGCTGCGCCATCTCGAAATCAGACTCTGCCGCAGCTACCGCTGCCTTAGTCTCCAGAATGCGTACGTCATCAAAGTAATCTACGGACTCCGCAGCTACCAGATCCTTCGCCAGCAGCAGGTCTTCTGTCGACGGTTTTTCAGGCCCTGTCACCAGCTCCCAGGCAAGCATCAGCCCGGAGAAATAGTGGCCGTTCATAGAGGCGTTTTTCAACCACCGTATGGCGTGCTCCCGCCGTTCCTCATCCGGCATAGCATCGGCATTGGTTGCGAGATAGCTCTGCGCTTCCGGCAATCCGCCTACCGCCGCAGCACTGATCCACTTCATGCCATTTTCGATATCCGCTTCGCACCCTCGCCCCACAACCATGTTGCGGCCGATTTCGAACTGGGCCTGGGGTATACCTCTCTTCGCGGCCTCCAGGTACCATTTGTTTGCGGTCTGGTATTCCAGATCCACGCCCTTCATATACTTTTTAAAAGAGCGAAATACGCCTAGCCTGAAGGCATAGACATACTGGGCAATCGGATCACCCGCCTCCGCCTTGCCTTTCCATTCGTTCAGTTCGGCAACCAGTTTGCGCTTGTTGCCGACGGGGCCGGCAATGTTAAATGTGACCGCGGTCTTGATACCGCTGGTCGGCTCGGCTAACGCTATCGGTTCGTAGCGGTAGTACAGGGCCGATTCAGCAGCCGCCCGCGAGAATGCGGAACCGCTCGATTGCGACACAGTTACATCCCTGACATGGCCGGCGGGCATTACGGTATATTCCAGAATTACCCGGCCGAATCTGCCCCGCGCAAGTTCTCTGGGGGGATATTTCGGCGGCTTCTTACTGACCGGGATCCGCTCCACGTCGCACTCGTCGTCCGGCAGAAGCGTCGGGCTCAGATCGCCGAGAATCTTCTGTTTGCCGTGGCTATGGAGCAGTTCCTCCAGTCGCGCCCGAGCAGCGGCCTGCTCCTCAGGTGTGAATTTTGAAAAGATGTTACTGGCAGTGTGGGACAGGCCTTCGTCTTCAGTCTGGGATACCGCCAGCTGCATCCACGCCCAGGCCTCAACCGGATCGCGATCGACATATTCGCCCCGGTAGTACATCACGCCGATATTGAACGCCGAGCCATAGTCGCCAATCGCGGCCAGCGCATCAAAACTGCGGTAAGCTTCCGCATATTTCCCCGAACGATAGGCCTCCATGGCCTTGTCAAAATTGGCCTGCACCGGCAGTACTGTGCCGGCGAGCAAAAAAAGTACCCCCAGAAAAATCCGTTTCACAGTGGTCCCCTGCTGTTATTTTCCGCCGAGTCTAACAGACGGGCACGAAACAATCATAACACTGTGCCGCCGAGTGCTTCGGGAGTGGCCAACTCAGTCGACATCGCCGTTCATCCCCAGCTCCTTGAGCTTGCGCGTCAGCGTGTTGCGGCCCCAGCCGAGCAGTTCCGCCGCGTCGCGCTTTCTGCCGGCGGTGTGTTTGAGCGCGATTTCGATCAGCGCGCGCTCGAAGGCCGGCACCGCTTCGCTGAGAATTTCCCGGCGGCCGCTGGCCAGGGCCTGGTCGGCCCAGAGGCGCAGGGCTTTTTGCCAGTCCTGTGGCGCCTCACTGCCGGCGCTTTGCTGGTGCAGTTCCTGGGGCAGGTCTTCGATATGCACTTCGCGGCCGGAGGCCATGACGGTGATCCAGCGGCAGGTGTTTTCCAGCTGGCGCACATTGCCGGGCCAATCGAGGCCGGCCAGGTATTCCTCCGCCTCCCGGGTGAGGATTTTCGGCTCGACGCCGAGATCCTTGGCGGCGGCGTTGAAGAAGTGGCGCACCAGGCGCGGTATGTCCTCGCGGCGGTCGGCCAGGCGCGGGATATGGATGCGGATCACGTTCAGGCGGTGGAACAGGTCCTCGCGGAATTTGTGCTCTTCCACCAGTTTTTCCAGATCCTGGTGGGTGGCGGCGATGATACGCACGTCCACCTTAACCGGCGTGTGGCCGCCGACGCGGTAGAATTCGCCGTCGGCGAGCACGCGCAGCAGGCGCGTCTGGGTCTCCGCCGGCATATCGCCGATTTCGTCCAGGAACAGGGTGCCGCCGTCGGCCTGCTCGAAGCGGCCGGCGCGCTGGGCGCTGGCGCCGGTGAAGGCGCCCTTCTCGTGGCCGAAAAGCTCCGATTCCATCAGGTCTTTCGGAATAGCGGCCATGTTCAGCGCGATAAAGGGTTTGTTCTTGCGCGGGCTGTGGTTGTGCAGCGCCTGCGCCACCAGCTCCTTGCCGGTGCCTGACTCGCCGTTGATCAGCACGGTGATATTCGAGTGGGAGAGGCGGCCGATGGCGCGGAACACCTCCTGCATCGCCGGCGCCTCGCCGATGATCTCCTTGCGCTCCCGGCCGTTTTCCAGCACCACCTGTTCGGCGCCGCTCTGTTCTTTGGCGTGTGCCAGCGCGCGGCGGGTGACCGCAACGGCCTCGTCGACGTCGAACGGCTTGGGCAGGTATTCGAAGGCGCCGCCCTGGTAGGCGGCCACGGCGCTGTCGAGATCCGAGTGCGCGGTCATGATAATGATCGGCAGCGCGGGGCGCTCGGCCTGGAAGCGGGCCAGCAGCTTGAAGCCGTCGGTGCCGGGCATGCGGATATCGCTGATCACCACGTCGGGCGAGTCGCTGTAGAAGTCGTCCAGCGCGCGGTCGCCGCTCTCGTAGCACCTGGTCTCGATACCCGCCTGAGTCAGCGCGCGCTCCAGAACCCAGCGGATCGACCGGTCGTCGTCAATTATCCAAACGCGATTGCTCATACTCGTACTTCCGCTCGTCAGTTGTTCGTAGGCGCTCTACGCCTCGGAGAGGGGCAGGTAGATCTGGAAGACGCTCTGCCCCGGGCGGCTGTCGCATTTGATCAGGCCGCGGTGCTGATTGATGATGTTCTGCGAGATGGACAGGCCGAGGCCGGAGCCCTCGGCGCGCCCGGAAATCATCGGGAAGAAGATCCGGTCGCGGATCTCCTCGGGGATGCCGGGGCCGTTGTCCTCTATTTCGATGCGGCACACCAGCGGGCAGTGGCGCCGGCCGATGGTGAACTGGCGCTGGATGCGGGTGCGCAGCACAAGCTCGCCGGCGGCCAGGCCGATGCTCTCGTCGATGGCCTGCATGGCGTTGCGGGCGATGTTCAACAGCGCCTGAATCAGCTGTTCGGCATCGCCGGGGACTTCCGGAATCGAAGGGTCGTAGTCGCGGCGGATCTTCAGTGCGCCGTCGCACTCGGCGTCGACCAGCTGCGCCACCCGCTCGAGTATCTCGTGCACATTGGTGGGCTTGAGCTGTACCGGCACGCGCGGCCCCAGCAGGCGATCGACCAGGTTCCGCAGGCGGTCCGCCTCGTCGATGATGATCTGTGTGTATTCGGCCAGCGCCGCGTCCGGCAGTTCGCGCTGCAGCAGCTGCGCCGCGCCGCGAATGCCGCCGAGAGGGTTTTTCACCTCGTGGGCCATGCCGCGCACCAGGTTGCGGGTGGTTTCCTGGGCGCTGATCAGCGCGTCCTCGCGCGCGATGCACAGCAGCCGGTCCATGGACTGCACCTCGAGCAGCAGCAGGCCCAACTCCGGCACCGGGCTCACCGAGTAGTCCACGGTGCGCGTCTCCAGGTTGTGCAGCCGCCAGCTGGCGCGGCGCACAGTGTATTTCTCGCCGCTGGCCAGGGCGCGGCGCATCGCGTTCTGCGCGGCCGCGGATTCGCGCACCACCTCCTCCAGCGGCTGGCCGCTGACCCGCGCGCTGGACGCGGCGAGCAGATCCTCGGCGGCGGAGTTCAGATAGCAGAGCAGCAGGCTGTCATCCAGCACCAGCACGGCGGAGTTGAGGCTGTCGAGCAGCTGGCGCAACTGGCGGTCGTTGAGCATGTCGGTTTCCGGTTTGTTCGAGTGCACAGGGCGCCGCGCGGTGCGGGCGCCGTGCCACTTTTCATTCAGTGCAAGAAGTAAACCAAAATGGCGCGCCCCGGTGCCGGCGGCGCCGTTTGGCTGCACTGGCGGATAGGCGCGGGGCGCGGCGCACCGCCGATCGCCCATAAGCGCACCATTATGGTGCGCCGATCAAAAAAACGCCAGAAATGGGAGGGGAGCGGAGAGGGGGCGGGCCGCACAGCGGCCCCCGGGATCAGCGCCGCCGCTGCTGTTGTTGCGGCTGGGCCTGGGGCAGGCCCGGCGCCACCGGCGCCTTGGGCGCCTGCTTGGCCCGGGGCGCGGCTATATCCGGCACAGTGCCGCCGGGGCGCTTCACGTAGATGGTGATGACCTGGGACCGGGCCAGCACTTCGCCGCCGGCGCCGACCAGCGCCGCCTGCACGCTGTGGCTGCCGCGCTCCAGCGCGGAGATATCCAGGCTGTCGCCGGAGGAGCCGCCGCGCCAGGGCTGGCCGTCGATGACCGCGTAAAACTGCGCGCCCTCCGGGTATTCCGGCGTCACCGCGACCTGCAGCGCGATAAAGCGCTGCCCGGGGGGAATGGTGGCGCCGTCCTGGGGGCTGACGATGCGGATATCCACCGGACCCGCGTATCCATCGCCGTCGCGGCTCTGGCTGCGGTCCCGCGGCGACAGCTTGCGCGTGGGCAGCGGGCGCGGCAGGGCGATGGGCTGCACGTTGGTCGGGGCCAGCTCCACCTTTTCCGTTTTCTCCCCCGGCAGCGGCTTGTCGCTGAACACCACCTGCCCGTCCGGGCCCACGGTCTTGTAGATGGCGCTGCCGCTCTGTTGCGGTTCGTCCATACCGTCGCCGCCGGCCAGGGTGGTCAACGGGGCGGTCAGCAACAGTGCCAAGAGCAATTTGCGCGCTTTCATCGGTCCTCGATTGCGGCCGGCGGCCGCTCCTACAGGGTGGAGAAGGGTGGAGAAGGGTGGAGAAATCCCGGATCCCGCTCAGTTTAAGGCTAGTGTACCCGGAATAAAAAAACCCGCACCAGGCCGGTGCGGGTTTTCGCGGCTGCCGTGCGCTTCCGGGTTCAGCGGAAGCGGCTGCGGCCTTACACCGAGTAGTACATATCGAATTCGACCGGGTGGGTGGTCATCTGCAGGCGCTCGACCTCGGCGCGCTTCAGTTCGATATAGGCGTCGATGGCGTCGTCGGTGAAGACGCCGCCCTCGGTCAGGAAGGCGCGATCCTGATCCAGCGCGTCCAGGGCCTGCTCCAGGCTGGAGGCGACGGTCGGGTACTCGGCCAGCTCTTCCGGCGGCAGGTCGTACAGGTCCTTGTCCGCGGCGTCGCCGGGGTGGATCTTGTTCTTGACGCCGTCGAGACCGGCCATCAGCAGCGCGGCGAAGGCCAGGTAGGGGTTGGCGGTCGGATCCGGGAAGCGGGTCTCGATGCGCTTGCCCTTCGGGCTCGGCACGAACGGAATGCGGATGGACGCGGAGCGGTTGCGCGCGGAGTAGGCCAGGATCACCGGCGCCTCGAAGCCCGGTACCAGGCGCTTGTAGGAGTTGGTGGAGGCGTTACAGATGGCGTTCAGCGCACGCGCGTGCTTGATGATGCCGCCGATGTAGTAGAGGGCGGTCTCGGACAGGCCCGCGTAGGCGTCGCCGGCGAACTGGTTGACGCCGTCCTTGCTGAAGGACTGATGCACGTGCATGCCGGAGCCGTTGTCGCCCACCAGCGGCTTGGGCATAAAGGTGGCGGTCTTGCCGTAGGCGTGGGCCACGTTGTGCACCGCGTACTTCAGGATCTGTACCTCGTCCGCCTTCTTGGTCAGGGTGTTGGCGCCGACGCCGATCTCACACTGGCCGGCGGTGCCCACTTCGTGGTGGTGTACTTCCACCTTCAGGCCCATCTGCTCCATCGCGGAACACATGGCGGCGCGCACGTCGTGCAGGGAGTCCACCGGCGGCACCGGGAAGTAGCCGCCTTTTACGCCCGGGCGGTGGCCGATATTGCCCTCGGCAAAGCTCTGGCCGGAGGACCAGGCCGCCTCCTCGGAGTTGATCTTGTAGAAGGCGCCGCCCATCTCCGCGCCCCAGGTGATGTCGTCGAACACGAAGAACTCGGGCTCCGGGCCGAACAGCGCGGTGTCGCCGAGACCGGTGGACTTCAGGTACTCCTCGGCGCGCAGCGCGATGGAGCGCGGGTCGCGCTCGTAGCCCTGGCCGGTGATCGGATCGACGATGTTACAGCGCACTATCACGGTGCTCTCGTCGGTGAAGGGATCCAGGAAGGCGGTGTCGTCGTCCGGCATCAGGATCATGTCGGACTCGTTGATGCCCTTCCAGCCGGCGATGGAGGAGCCGTCGAACATCTTGCCCTCTTCGAAGAACTCGCCGTCAATTTCCGACGCCGGAATGGATACGTGCTGTTCTTTGCCTTTGGTGTCGGTGAAGCGCAGGTCTACCCACTTGGCCTCACTCTCTTTGATCAAACCGAGCGTTTTCGCTGACATTGCAGTCCTCCAGGTCTCAAAAAGTAATTTATCGCTATGCCGCCGATCGGCATTCACTCCCTACCTGGCGTGTAACAAAGCAAGGAGTGTGCCAAATTGGGGCAGGTGCGCCGCCACGGCGGTTGCGGCGGTCGGCGGGACAACTGGGGGCAGGATAGAGGCTAAGGCGCCGCCCGGCCACCGGCTTTTGCACCAAAATGACGCGCTTTTGGCCGACAGTGCACGAATGCGGTGCGCGACCAACTTTTCGCCAGCTAGTTTATAATGCCGCACCTTCAATTCACCGCGGTATCCACAGGTTCCCATGCACTTCGTCGTCAAGTTCTTTCCCGAGATCACCATCAAGAGCAATCCGGTGCGCAAGCGCATGTCGCGCCAGCTCAAAGACAACCTGCAGCGACTGCTGAAACCGCTGGACGACCGCATCCAGGTGCGCAAGGACTGGGAGAAGATAGACGTGATAGCCCCGGACGCGGTGGCCCACCTGGGCGAGCGCATCGAGGAGGTGCTGGCCCACACCCCGGGTATCGCCAACTTCTCCCGCGTGCGCCAGTTCCCCCTCGGCGATCTGCACGACATCTACGAGAAGACGCTGTCCGTCTGGGGCGAGGCGCTGGCCGGCAAGACCTTCTGCGTGCGCGTGAAGCGCACCGGCGAGCACCCGTTCAAATCCCTGGACGTGGAGCAGTATGTGGGCGGCGGCCTGAACACCAACACCCAAGCCGCCGGCGTAAAACTGAAAGACCCGGACATCACCGTGAAGCTGGAGATTCGCCACGACAAGCTCAACGTGGTGGAGCAGCAGACCCCGGGCCTCGGCGGCTTCCCGCTCGGCACCCAGGACCCGGTGCTGTCGCTGGTGTCCGGCGGCTTCGACTCCACCGTGGCCAGCTACCTGACGATGAAGCGCGGCATCCGCACGCACTTCCTGTTCTTCAACCTGGGCGGGCGCCAGCACGAACTGGGTGTGAAAGAGGTGGCCTTCTACCTGTGGAACAAGTACGGCGCCTCCCACCGGGTGCGCTTCGTCACCGTGCCCTTCGACGAGGTGGTGGCGGAGATCCTCGAGAATGTCGACGACTCCTATATGGGTGTGATCTTAAAGCGCATGATGCTGCGCGCCGGCTCGGTGATCGCGAAGGAGCTCGACGTGGACGCGCTGGTCACCGGCGAGGCCATAGCCCAGGTGTCCAGCCAGACGCTGAAGAACCTGTCGGTGATCGACAGCGTCACCGACACCCTGGTGCTGCGCCCGCTGATCACCAGCGACAAGACCGACATCATCCGCACAGCGCGGGAAATCGGCACCGAGGACTTCGCCGCGAATATGCCCGAGTACTGCGGCGTGATATCGGTAAAGCCGACCACGCGCGCGAAGATCGACAAGGTGGAGTCGGAGGAGAACCGCTTCGACTTCACGGTCCTCGACCGCGCCATCGGCAACCGCGTACTGCAGAATATCGACGAGGTCATGGAGGATGTGCGCGGCGAGACGCCGGAAGTGGAAGTCGTCAGCGAGCCCCACGGCGCCGTGGTGCTGGATATCCGCCACCCGGACGAGGAGGAACTGGACCCGCTGGAACTGCCCGGCACCGAGGTGGAGACGATCCCCTTCTACCGCCTCAGCAACGCCTTCAAGAAGCTGGACAAGGACCGCCACTACCTCCTCTACTGTAAGCGCGGCGTTATGAGCAAGCTGCACGCGTCGCACCTGCTGGACGAGGGCTACCGCAATGTGGGCGTCTTCCGGCCGGAAGTAGAGGCGGAGAAGAAGCCCGCGCACAAGCCCTGACCCCATAGTTGCGCCCAGCTCCGCGGGAAAAAATTCCTCTCAGGGCGCGCCGCACCAGTTTCCGGGCCGCTTAGCGGCCCCTTTTCTACGCTTTTGTTCCCGCTTCTACCGGCCGCCTGTCGGCGCGGACAGTTTTTGATCAACTTTTACCCAATTCCCGCTCCCATTTGTTCCGCATCGCCTCTATAATCGCCGCCTTTGGCCGGACCCCCGCTGTAAACCAGCTCCCCGCCCCACACCATTTCACGCGTTAAGCCCAGAGGCCCCCAGTGATAGAGAAGTTGCGCAATATTGCGATCATCGCCCACGTAGACCACGGCAAGACCACCCTGGTCGACAAGCTGCTGCAGCAGTCCGGCACCCTAGACCGCCGCGACGCCGGCGCCGAGCGGGTGATGGATTCCAACGACCAGGAGCGTGAGCGCGGCATCACCATCCTGGCCAAGAACACCGCCATCCGCTGGAACGACTACCGCATCAATATCGTCGACACCCCCGGGCACGCCGACTTCGGCGGCGAGGTGGAGCGGGTGCTGTCCATGGTGGACTCGGTGCTTCTGCTGGTGGACGCGGTGGACGGCCCCATGCCGCAGACCCGCTTCGTGACCCAGAAGGCCTTCGAACAGGGCCTGAACCCGATCGTCGTGATCAACAAGATCGACCGCCCCGGCGCGCGCCCGGACTGGGTCATGGATCAGGTGTTCGACCTGTTCGACAGCCTCAGCGCCACCGACGAGCAGCTGGACTTCCCGGTGGTCTACGCCTCCGCCCTGAACGGCATCGCCGGCCTCGACGACACCGATATGGCCGAGGACATGACGCCGCTGTTCCAGATGATCGTCGACAAGGTGGCGCCGCCGCAGGTGGACCTGAACGGCCCCTTCCAGATGCAGATCTCGGCGCTGGACTACAACAGCTACGTCGGCGTCATCGGCGTCGGCCGCATCACCCGCGGCACCCTGAAACCGAACCAGCCGGTGGTGGTACTCGACCGCGAGGGCAAATCGCGCAAGGCCAAGGTGCTGCAGGTGATGGGCTACCTGGGCCTGGAGCGGATGGAAGTGGAACAGGCCAGCGCCGGCGATATCGTCTGCATCACCGGCGTCGGCGAGCTGAACATCTCCGACACCCTGTGCGACCCGGACAAGCCCGAGGCGCTGCCGGCCCTGACCGTGGACGAACCCACCGTCAGCATGACCTTCCAGGTCAACGACTCCCCCTTCGCCGGCCAGGACGGCAAGTTCGTGACCTCGCGCAATATCAAGGAGCGCCTGGAACAGGAGCTGATCCACAACGTGGCCCTGCGCGTGGAGCAGGGGGACTCCCCGGACAAATTCAAGGTCTCCGGCCGCGGCGAGCTGCACCTCTCCGTGCTGATTGAAACCATGCGCCGCGAGGGCTTCGAGCTGGGCGTATCCCGCCCCGAGGTGGTGCAGAAGGAAGTCGATGGCGAGATACACGAACCCTACGAGCAGGTGGTGATCGACGTCGAGGACCAGCACCAGGGCGCGATCATGGAAGAGCTGGGCCTGCGCAAGGCGGAGCTGACCAATATGGAGCCGGACGGCAAGGGCCGCGTGCGACTGACCTTTATCGTGCCGTCGCGCGGCATGATCGGCTTCCGCTCCCAGTTCCTGACCCTGACCAGCGGCTCCGGCATCATGACCAGCATCTTCGACCACTACGGCCCGGTCAAGGCCGGCGACGTGGCCAAGCGGGTCAACGGCGTGCTGGTCTCCATGGTCAACGGCAAGACCCTGGCCTACGCCCTCTACGCGCTGCAGGACCGCGGCCGCCTGTTCCTCGGCCACGGCGAGGACATCTACGAGGGCCAGATAGTGGGCATTCACTCCCGCGGCAACGACCTGGTGGTGAACCCCACCAAGGCCAAGCAGCTGACCAACATCCGCGCCGCCGGTACCGACGAGGCCCTGACCCTGAGCCCGCCGATCCGCCACACCCTGGAACAGGCGCTGGAGTTTATCGAGGACGACGAACTGGTCGAGGTCACACCGAACCATATCCGCCTGCGCAAGAAGATCCTACAGGAGAATATGCGCAAGCGGGCGAAGAAGTAGTTTTCCGCTGCCGGTACATCAAAGGGCCCGATTGGGCCCTTTTTTGTTTCTTGGTTTCAAGTAATAAGTGCAATTCTTTCACGCCGCCAGATGGGGCGGCCTACGCTGCTTATGCGCGTAGCGCATAGCGCAGGCCGTCCCGCGGAGGCGCGCAGCGCCGGAGCGTACAGCCTGGCCTTGTTAAATGGCTTCATGGTCGACGCCAGTTCTCTACCGCGAGCCTAGCCGCCTTCCAATTTGAAAAACCTATAATCCCCCGATCGTCAATAAAGTTTTTATAGTTTCCTTCGAAATCTCGCTTTAAACTTTCTAGCAAAGATTGAAAACTTTCTCTGGCCTGAATCACTTCAATTTCATTCAGCTCTACAGTTGAATGACAGGATGCAAATCCTTTTTCTAAACTTACTGTTAGAAATAGACGACCATCACAAGCCTCATAAAGAATATGATCATAGCTCTTCAAAGATAGAACTTTTAGTCTTTCAGGCTCAATCATGGCTTAGCTTACTTCATCATTTAACGCCCTAATAACCGGCATCCGGAGCGTAGCGCAGGCTGTCCGGCGCGCATCATTCGCGCGTGAAGTACATTAGATTGTTGAACGAAGCCGCTTCGCGGCAGAGTAAAAATTCCGACAGCTAAGCTCTTCTCAGTCCAATCCCGGGCTGCAACTCAAAGGAGCTTTTCATGACACCCAAAGAGCAACGCCGTTTCGACACCCTCTACCAGCGCCATCTGCGCACCCTCAAACTGCAAGGGTTAAGCAACAGAACCATCGACTCCTATGCCCGCGCCGTACGGCGCCTCTCTTCACACTTTGACGCCTG